>URYW01000038.1 GCA_900552145.1 uncultured Collinsella sp.
CAGATGATCCGCCTCGGCGCGGTGCTTGAGCACGCCCACGTGGCTCACGCCGCTTTCCCACCACACGTCGAGGATGTCCTTATCGGCCTTGAGGTGAAGGCCGCCACACTTGGGGCAGACGCAGGCCTCACCCAGGTAGCTCTCGGGAGCGTCGGTGAACCAGGCGTCGGAGCCCTTCTCATGGAAGAGCTTGATGACGGCGTCGAGCGTGGCATCGTTCATGACCTTCTCGCCGCAGTCGGCGCAAGTGTAGCTGGGGATAGGCACGCCCCAGTTGCGCTGGCGGCTGATGCACCAGTCGGGACGCTGCTCGACCATGGCGCCAATGCGGTTGGCGGCATGGGCCGGATACCACTTGACGTTCTCGCGGACCTCTTTGCCAGCCTGCTCGCGCAAGCCGGTCTTGTCCATCGAGACAAACCACTGGTCGGTAGCACGGAAGAGCACCGGGTGCTTGCAGCGCCAGCAGTGCGGATAGCTGTGCGTGATCTTCTTCTCGAGGACCAGGGTGCCGCGCTCGCGCAGGAACTCGATGATGTGCGGGTTGGCCTCGTCGGTATCCATGCCGCTGAAGGGGCCGCCGGTGCCAAACTCCTCGCCGGTGTAGAACTTGCCGTCGTCATCGACCGGCATGCAAATGTCGGTGATGCCCTCCTTGAGGCAGGCGAAGTAGTCGTCGACGCCGTGACCGGGCGAGTTGTGGACGATACCGGTACCGTCATCGACACCGACGTAATCGGCCAACAGTGCCACGCCCTCAACACCGTCAAAGATCGGCTGCTTATAGTGAATGTGATGGAAGGTCTCGGCGGGAACCACATAGGGCTTGCCGTCGACCACAACCGGGGTGTACTCCCAGCCAAACTCCTCGCAGCACTTGGGAGCCAGGTCCTCGAGCATGACCTCGGCGCGGTCGTCGTGCTCAACGGCGACGTAGGCGGCACCGGGCTTGAGAGAAACTGCCTGGTCGGAGGGGATGGTCCACGGCGTGGTCGTCCAGATGATAAAGTCAACCGGGCCGTCGAAGTTCTCGAGGCCGACGGGCTTGGAGGTCATCTCAAAGCGCACGAAGATGGACGGGCTCGTCTCGTCGGAGTACTCAATCTCGGCCTCAGCAAGTGCGGTATGGCAGTGCTTGCACCAGTGGACGGGCTTGTGACCGCGATAGATCATGCCCTTGTCGAACATGGCCTTGAAAACCTCGATGTCGGCGGCGTCATGCTGGTGATAGAGCGTCAGATAGGGGTTGTCCCAATCGCCGAGCACGCCCAGGCGACGGAAGCCGGCCTTCTGCAGCTCGATGTTCTCGACAGCGAACTTATTGCAAAGCTCACGGATCTTAGCCGTGGAGGTCTGGTTGAACTTCTCGGTGCCGAGCTTCTCCTCGACCTTATGCTCGATCGGCTGGCCATGGCAGTCCCAACCGGGAACATAGGGAACCTCATAGCCCTGCATCATCCAGTAGCGGTTGATCATGTCCTTGGAGATCTTGTTCATGGCGTGGCCGATGTGGATCGGGCCGTTGGCGTACGGAGGGCCGTCGTGCAGCACGAACTTCTTGTGACCCTCGTTCTTCTTCAGAACCTGCTCGTAGACCTTGTTGTCCTGCCAGTCCTTGAGTCGCTTGGGCTCGGACTTGGAAAGACCGGCACGCATGGGAAAACCGGTTTTGGGCAGATTCATCGTCTGCTTGTACTCGTTTGCCACGGTACCCCTTTCATGTCGTGGGCGCGCACGCCCGTTGGGCACCAAAAAAGCGCCCGTCCCTACAAGCTGGGACGAAGCGCCACAAAAACGGGCTGTATGCCCGCAAAAGCTCTTCGTTTAACCACCCAGCTTAGATGCCCTCGCCCGCGTATTCGCGCGCTCGCATCCGTTACTCGGCTGGCCTGTATCGACGACCATCTCGGCGATATCTACTAAGACGTGCCTGCGCGGCACGTCCGTTGGGACCGCAGCTCCGGGGTGATTTTCATCGGTCGCATGCACGGGTTCTCAGCGCTCCCCGCTCTCTGTGGCATGCGGACGGCCGACTACTCGTCCCCATCAACGCTTATGCGGAGTATGCTAGCACGTTCCGCGCCGGCGAAAAACCCTCAACACTGGTTTCATACGTAAGAAATTTCTCGTGGTCGTTAGCCTTCTCTAGGAGCAAAATACCTGAAAGCACTTTAACTAACGAAAGAAGGCTGCCATGCGCACAATCGGAATGAGCGACTACACCGTCGGCGAGGATTGCTTTACCGAGCTGCCCGCCGCACTGGCGGAGTATGGCGCGAAGAAAGTCGCCATCATTGGTGGCAAGCGAGCCCTAGCTGCGGCGCTGCCGGGCATCGAGGCGGCGCTTGAAGGTACCGACGTCGAGATTCTGGAGACGCGCGTCTACGGCACCAACAGTACGCGCGCCAATATCGCCAAGGTCGTGAACTCCCCCGCTTGCCAGCAGGCAGACGTGCTTATCGCCTGTGGCGGCGGCAAGGCACTCGACACCGTCAAGACAGCGGCAATCGAGCTCAAGAAGATTGTCTTTACGGTGCCGACGATTTGCTCTAACTGTTCCGCCGCGACCGCCATTGCCGTCGTCTACAACGACGATGGATCGCTCGAGGGCTATTCGTACCCCAACCGACCGGCGCACATCTTCATCAATCCCAAGATCATCGCCGAGGCTCCGGCGGAGTACTTCTGGGCCGGCGTGGGCGACGCCCTGTCCAAGCAGCCCGAAGTCGAGTACGCCACGAGCGCCGGCGACCTGGAGCACACCGCCGGCCTTGGCCTGGCTCTTGCCCACACCTGTTCCGAGCCGCTGTTTACCTACGGTGTTCAGGGTCTTGAGGACGTTCGTCAGAATCTGTCGAGCGAGGCCGTCAAGCAGATCGCGCTCGACATCGTGGTCAACACGGGCTATGTCTCGAACCTGACCAACCAGAACGATTACTACTACAACTCGAGCGTGGCGCACGCGTTCTACAACGCCACCTGCAGCATTCCGCGTGAGGGCACCTACCTGCACGGCGAAGTCGTAAGCCTGGGCGTGCTGGTGTTGTTCGCCTACACGGGCGACACCGAGAACCTTAAGCGCTATGCTGACTTCAACAAGCAGATGGGGCTGCCCGTAACGCTTGAGCAGGTCGGGCTTTCCGAGACCGATATCCCTGCCCTGTGCGAGCACGCACACGCCACCAACGAGTGGAAGCAAGGCAACCCGGAGCCCTTCACCGACGAAAAATTCGCCGCCGCCATCAAGGCCGCCAACGCCTACGGCCACACGCTCTAGACCCAGGCCAAAACCACCACAAGGGAGCAGCACCTTTGTGGTGGTTTTTTATTGCTCCAGCATGCTGGGGTCGAACTCGCTAGCCGGGATCACGCGATAACCGTGGCGGAGCAGTAAATCAACGAAGACGCCGTTGCCCGCCGTAAGGGTGCCGCTGAATGTTCCGTCGTAGATGCGACCCGCGCCGCACGAGGGACTACGGTCCTGCAGGATGCACGCGGCGATCTCTTCCGGCCCGCCCGCCTGCTCGCACATATCGAGCGCTCGTTGGGCACCCAGGCGAAATTCGCGATCGACCGATATGCCCTCGCAGGTACGAACCTCTCCGTTCACAATCTCGGACGGCTTGCGCGGCGTGGGCAGGCCCCCAAAGACCTCAGGGCACACCAAGAGGACCTCGGTCCCTGTACGCTCGCAGGCCTCGACCAACTCGCGATGGTAGTTGTCGAGCCCGTTATACTTGCAGCTCTCGCCCATCAAGCAGGCGCTCACCACGATCTTCATTTCCATCCCTCTCAAGCAAAACGCCCCATTTGAGAAAGCTGCTCAAATGGGGCGTCGGCGTTTACTGGCTCGGCCGCGGCTTTACTGCTGCTTGGGCATCAGCGGATTCTCGCGCGTGAGGAGGTTCATGAACTCCTCGCCCGTGATGGTCTCCTTCTTATACAGATAACGAGCCAGCTCGTGGAGCTTAAACTTGTTCTCCTTCAGAATCTGCAAAGCGCGGTCGTGCGCATCCTCGATCAGCTTGGCGACAATCGCGTCCACGCGCTCGGCCGTACCGGGGGCGCAGGTGAGCGACGTGTCCTGATTGAGATACGCGTTCTGCACGGTACCGAGCGCCATCATGCCAAACTCGTCGGACATACCAAAGCGCGTCACCATATTACGGGCGAGCTTGGTGGCCTGCTCGATGTCGTTGGCGGCGCCGGTCGTCATCTCGCCAAAGATGAGCTCCTCGGCTGCGCGGCCACCGCAATAGACAGCGAGCTTGTCCAAGACCTCCTGGCGCGTCGTCAGGAAGCGCTCGTCCTCCTCGACCTGCATGGTATAACCAAGAGCACCGCTCGTGCGCGGCACGATGGTGATCTTCGTGACCGGCGCAGAGCCCTTCTGGCGAGCGGCAACGATGGCATGGCCGATCTCGTGATAAGAAACGACCTGCTTCTCGTGGTCGGACAGCACCGTGGACTTACGCTGTTGGCCGGCAATGACGACCTCCACCGACTCCTCGAAGTCGTCCTGGGTTGCACGCTTGCGACCCTCGCGAACGGCGCGCAGGGCACCCTCGTTGATGATATTGGCCAGGTCGGCGCCCGAGGCACCGGGCGTGGCGCGGGCAATCGCGGTCAGGTCGATCGGCGGCTCGGTCTTCACGCTCTTGGCATGCAGCTCGAGGATGTTCTTGCGGCCGGTCAGATCGGGCAGCTCGACGGGGATGCGGCGGTCAAAACGACCGGGGCGCAGTAGAGCGGGATCGAGACTGTCGGGGCGGTTGGTTGCGGCAAGGACAACGATACCCTTATGGTTATCGAAGCCATCCATCTCGGTCAGCAACTGATTGAGCGTCTGCTCGCGCTCGTCGTTGCCGCTAAAGCCGCCGCCATCGCGCTTCTTACCGATGGTATCGATCTCATCGATAAAGACGATACACGGTGCCTTTTCCTTGGCCTGCTTAAACAGGCCACGAACCTTAGCAGCGCCGCGACCGACAAACATCTCAACGAACTCAGAGCCCGAAATGCTAAAGAACGGAACACCGGCCTCGCCGGCAACAGCCTTGGCAAGCAGGGTCTTACCGGTACCCGGAGGGCCAACAAGGAGAGCACCACGCGGCAGCTTGGCGCCGATCTCCTCGTAGCGCTGCGGCTTCTCCAGAAAGTCGACGACCTCCTTGAGAGACTCCTTGGCCTCTTCCTGACCGGCGACGTCCTTAAAGGTCACGCCCACGTCCTTGGAGGCGATCACGCGCGCGCCGGACTTACCCAGTCCGCCGCCGCCAAAACCGCCGCCGCCAAAGTTCATCGACGGGCCGTCATCGCCCATAGCCTTCTTCATGCGGCGGTTGAGCCACCAACCGATGAGGAAGAAAATCGCCATGGGAAGAATGAGTGTGAGCAGGTAGTAGGTCATCAAACCCGAGTTTTTATCGGGAACGACCGACTCCAGCGAAGCGCCAGACTCAAGCACGCGATCGGTAAAGCCCGCGTCATTCGGCACACCGGTCGTCTTGTAGGCGATGTTCTCGTCCTCGCCCTTCTTGGTGTAATAAATCGAGTAATCGTCCGTGTTGTACTCGACCTTGTCGACGCTCTTCTTATCGAGCGCTTTGACAAACGTCGAGTAATCGGTCTTCGTAATCTGCTGCGTGTGACCGATGTTGGGGAACAGAACGGTCGAGAGCACGAGGTAGACGACGAAGGCGATGAGCACGTAGAGAATCATATTCCGTCTACGTTTGTTGTCATCCATCTCCATCTGCTTGAACTCCATCTACTGGGGTTGATAATGCTTTCTAGAATACCCAACCCGGACGGCGATAAACCGACGCCGGGCACGAAAGGACAGAGATGGCATCACTGTAAGTCGGCAAGGTTCAAATCTATACAGGCGACGGCAAGGGCAAGACGACGGCTGCGCTGGGGCTCGCGCTGCGCGCGACGGGCTACGGGCTCGACGTTCTTAGGCTGCAGTTTGCCAAGAAACTGCACTGCGCCGAACACGATGCCGCGCCGCGCCTGGGGCTGCGCATCGTACAAGCTGACCGCGACACGCCCGAGGCTTGCGCCGCACAGATCATGGAGCTCGCATGCGAGCAGATATCACAGGTCGACGTTCTGATTTTGGACGAACTCGGCGAGGCCATGCGCCGCGGCTTCGTGACACGCGAGGATGTCGAAGCGCTGATCGCGATAAAGCCCGCCACCACGGAACTCGTGCTCACCGGCCGCGGGCTGCTGCCGTTGGCCGACCTCGCGGACTTAGTCACCGAAATACGTCCCATCAAACACTACTTCGACGAAGGCCTCCTAGCCCGCCAAGGCATCGAATACTAATTGATTCGTTTTCCGCCAACACCTACAGCTCATAAGGAAGTTGCGGTGGAATAGTACTTGTTTGACGGTCCGCAAGGGCTTTTCAGGAACTATTTCACCGCAACTTATCAGGGGTATCTGACGGATGAGCTAGGCGGTGGCGCGACCTAGCCAGTTGCCGCTGTGATGGTAGATGGTGAACATGGTTGCGGTGATGAGCCAGGTTACGGGGTAAACCAGCAGTAGATGCTCGAGCGACGGATCGAAGGGCATGATCGCAAACACCCAGATCACCCTCAAGACAACGGTGCCAAAGATGGTGAGCATCATAGGCTGCAAACTCACGCCGGCGCCGCGGATGGAACCCGAGGCGTTCTCGATAATCGAGAAAATCGCATAGAACGGCGCAATGAAATGGAGGATAGTCGTGGTGTACGCCGAAATCGAAGCATCGTCGACAAACAAACGCGACAGCGGGCCCGAGAACACCAGCAGCACGGCAGACAGGCCACCAATGAGCATAAACGACAGCACGAGCGACGTATGGTAGCCCTTGCGCATGCGCTCGTAGTTGCGCGCGCCAAAGTTCTGCGCCGAGAACGTAGTGATCGATACGCCGAGCGCCTCGGTCACCATCCAGATAATGCCATCCAGGCGCCCAGATAGACCCCAAGCAGTCGTGACATCGGCGCCAAACGAATTAACCGATACCTGGATCAGCACGTTCGAGATCGAATAGGCAGCCGATTGAAAACCGAGTGGCAGACCACACGAGATCATACTCTTGCAAATACCGCGATCGATACCGAGCTTAGACAGCGAAAGACGCCATGCACCCGGAGCGCGCATCATGCGCAACACGATCATCGTTGCATTGGAGCAAATGGTCAGCGCCACCGCGATGCCGCAGCCCAGCGCCTCCATATGCAACACAGCGACAAAAATGATATCCAGCACCACGTTAACCAGGCAGCCAGAGGCAATGATCACGGCGGGGCCGCGCGTGTCGCCCACGGCACGCAGCAGTGCGGTTCCCATATTAAGCAGCAGTGCCGCAACCATCGCGGCAAAATAACAGCGAGCATAGGCCACGCCCTCGGCCAATAGTTCATGCGGCGTGTTCATAAGCACCAGCAAGGGCTCAACGAACACAATGCCAAGAATCGAGAAAGCGATACCGCCCACCAGCGCGAGCGTCATGGCTGTATGGACCGAACGACTCAGTCGCTCATCATCGTGCTGGCCAAAATACTGACCGGTAATGACCGCGCAGCCGGCGCCGACGCCAACGCAAAAGCCAATGCAGAGCTCGGTGAGCACCATCGTGGCTTGAATGCCACCCAGCGCGAGCTTGCCGCCAAACTGGCCAACGATATACGTACCGATAAGCGTGTAGGCCTGCTGAAAAAACGAACTAAAAAAGATGGGAACGCACAGCGACAGCAGCTGTTGCCAAATGACACCCTGCGTTACATCGATAGCCGTAGATTTCTTAGCCACACGCCCTCCCCGCCAACGTATGTTAAACAACAAAACGGCAATTTAAGACCAAAGCAAATACCAGCTTAGCACCGACCGGCGTCGACCGAAACACCCCGAATCAGAGCCCAGTGCAAAATATCTGCCTAGTGATACAAACCCGGCTGGTAGTGATACTCATTGCTCACGTGCGGGCACAGCTGCCAAAAGGCGACGGCGCTCGCCGCGGCCACGTTGAGCGAATCGACCCCGTGCGCCATCGGAATGCGCACCGCGTGGTCACAGCCGGCAATGGTCTTGGCGCCCAAGCCGGCACCCTCGGTGCCCATAAAAATCGCCAAGCGATCAATCTTCCGCAGTACAGTATCATCAAGCGAAACAGAGTCGTCCGTCAACGCCATAGCGGCACACGAAAAACCGGCATCGTGCAACGCGCTCAGACCATCATGCGGCCACACACGAGCCTCGCTGCCAATGCGCGTCCACGGCACCTGAAACACGGTGCCCATGCTCACGCGGGCCGAGCGACGATACAGTGGATCGCAGCACGTCGGGCTGACCAAAATACCGTCAACGTTCAATGCGGCAGCCGAGCGGAAAATCGCGCCAACATTGGTGTGATCGACAATACCCTCAAGCACGCACACGCGCACCGGACGACCCCCCGCCGCCTCGACAACGCCGCCCAAGAACTCATCAACCGGAATCTGACGCGGGCGACGGAACGCCGCCAGCGCGCCGCGCGTCACGTTAAAGCCCGTCAACTGCTCCATGAGCTCCATGGAGGCCACGAACACGGGAACCGGACCCGCTCCCTCGCGCACGACAAGCTGGTCAAACAGCGGCATCATCTGGTCGAGCCAGCGCTCGCCCAGAAGAAAGCTCACCGGCTCATATCCGGCGCGAACCGCACGCTCGATGACCTTGGCACTCTCAGCGATATACATGCCCTTCTGCGGCTCCAGCACGCAGCGAAGCTCACGCTCGGTCAGTCGCACGTAGGCATCGAGCCGCTCGTCCTCGAGCGAATCAATTCGCAGAACCTCAACGGCATCAGTCATAGCAGCCTGCCCGCACCCTTCTTTACAGCACATCTATACCAAACGAGGCGACGCTAAGCGCCGCCCCATACATTCAATCAACCCGATAATACCGTTCACGCCAGGCGATTTACGCCTCAACGCGACGATACGTCACGAACTCATAATCGACACCCTCGTCGCCCTCGCCCGAGGCAATCGTGGCAACACCGCCACGCCACGCAATCTCCCACGCGGGATCGGCGTCCAAATCGGGAAAGTACGTGTCCACGGCATGAGTGCAATGGTTGTGCGTGACCTCGGCCTCGGCGCAATACGGCAAAAACCGCCGATACACCTCGCCGCCACCGATCACCCAGGCAACGGGCTCATCGGCAACCGCGGCGAGCGCCTCGTCGATGCTATGCACCACGTCGACGCCCTCGACAGCAAAATCCTCGTCGCGGGTAAGCACGATATTGCGACGGTTCTTAAGTGGACGCCCACCGGGAAAACTCAGCAGCGTCTTGCGTCCCATGATGACCGGGCAGCCCTTGGTGCAGGCCACAAAATGGCGCATGTCGGCGCGATTGGACACCACCATGTCGCCCTCGCACCCAATGCCCCAATCGTCACACACGGCAACGATAGCAGATAGCTTACACGTCATGAGCACCACCTACACCGCAATGGGAATGTTCTTGACCTGCGGACCGTGCTCGTAGCCCTCCACAATCAGGTCGTCGGTCGTAAACGCATAGAAATCGTGCACGTCGGGGTTAAGCGTTACCTTAGGCGCCGCAAACTGCGGACGCTCGATAAGTTCGCGGACAATATCGACATGACGGTCGTAGATATGGGCGTCGGCGATCACATGCAGCAGCTCGCCGGGAATCATATCGATCGACTGCGCAACCATCATCAGCAAGATGGCGTACTGGCACACATTCCAGTTGTTCGCGGCCAAAATGTCCTGGCTGCGCTGGTTGAGAATCATGTTGAGCGTCGGCTTGTCGTCCTGCGGGCGCTGCGTGACGTTATAGGTCACGCTGTACGCGCACGGATACAGGTGCATCTCGGACAGGTCGCTAAACACATACGTGTTGGTCATGATGCGGCGACTGTACGGTGTGTGCTTAAGATCGTACAGCACTCGGTCCATCTGGTCGAAATCGCCCTCGGCATAATGGCTCTTCTGGCCAATCTGGTACCCGTAGGCCTTGCCGATGGAGCCGGTCTCGTCGGCCCACTCATCCCAAATATGGCTGTTGAGGTCATGGACGTTATTGGACTTCTTTTGATAGATCCACAAAATCTCGTCCATCGCAGACTTAAGCGCCGTGCGGCGCAGGGTGAGCGCAGGGAACTCCTCGCGCAGGTCGTAGCGCGCCGTAACGCCAAAGTTTTTAATGGTATAGGCAGGGGTGCCGTCCTCCCACACCGGACGGACCTTTTGGCCCTCGGTGGTGGTGCCATGGTCCAGAATGTCGCGGCACATGGATACAAACTGTTGATCAGCCTTGCTCATTGACCCTCCTGTCAGTCGCCTATAAGCGATTTTTATTGTAGCCCAGGCGCGCACAGCCCCACAGCCCAAACATAAGCCCTCATTTTCTGACATATGACAGAAATTCCTTGCGCAAATCCCCACGTTCGCTATTCTATTGTTGACATATGTCAGATTTGGAGAGTGTATGGCAGGAAGACGCGAAAAATTGCGCCGTGTTGGGATCATCCCCGAATATCGTTGCTTTACCCCCGACGGCCTTGCCAGCGGAGACGCTATCGATTTGACAGTCGACGAGCTCGAGGTCTTGCGCCTATGCGACCTGGAAGGCCTCAATCAGGAGGAAGTCGCCCAGTGCATGGGCATTGCCCGCGCCACGGTGGCGGCAATCTGCAGCCGCGCGCATCGCAAGGTGGCAAACGCGCTGGTCAATGGACGGGCGATCGTCATCGAAGGCGGAAACATCGCGTACTCCCCCATCACCACGACAACGGCCGCATGGCCAGCAAAGGAGGCTGACACCATGAGGGTGGCAACGACGTACGACAACGGCAACATCTTTATGCACTTTGGCCGCAGCGAACAGTTCAAGATCTATGACATCCAGGATGACAAGGTGCTCAACGAGCAGGTCGTAGGCACCGGTGGCACCGGCCACGGCGCCTTGGCGGGCCTGCTTGCCAACGGTGGCGTTGACACGCTCATCTGCGGCGGCATCGGCGGTGGCGCTATCAACGCGCTTGCTCAAGCCGGCATCACGGTATACGCAGGCGCCCAGGGCAGCTGCGACGCTTGCGTCGAGGCCCTTATCGCCGGCACGCTTGCACAGAACGGCGAGGCCACGTGCGGCTGCCACGGCCATGACCACGAGCACGCACATGAGCATGGCGAGTCCTGTGGTTGTCACGGCCATCACGAGCACGAGGGCCACGAGGGCTGCGGCTGCCACTAGCGGCACGGCACCGCGAACTCGGGGCGCGACACAGAACGCAACCCAACAATCAAAGCCAACAACAAAGGCCACCCGGTAGCTTCCGAGTGGCCTTTGCCATATCAAGCTGGAATTACAGCACTATTTCTTATTACGCATCTGCGCTTCCATTTGACGCAGCAGGTCCATATCGGACTTGGGGCCGCCCGTTCCCAGGCCGCCCATGCCGCCCAGCCCCATGGCATCTAAACCGGGAATATTGGGCATGCGCATCTTTTTGCCCTTCTTACCCTTCTTGCCCTTCTTACCGCCGGCCTGCGCCGGATTGGCCATCGTGCGCATGCGGCCCATCATCTTATTCATCTCGCCCCACTGCTTCATAAGGCTATTGACCTCGGTGGGGGTCACGCCGGCGCCCTTGGCAATGCGGGCACGGCGCTGGCCGTTGATGATGGAGGGGCGAAGGCGCTCCTCCTTGGTCATCGACATGATGATGGCCTCGTTCTTATCGAAGATACCTTCGTCCAGGTTGCCACCCATCTGGTTAAGCGCACGCTGGCCACCGGGGAGCATGCCCAGAATGCCCTTCATGCCGCCCATCTTCTTGACGGCCTTCATCTGGTCGAGCATGTCGTTCATGGTGAAGCCCTCGCGCAGCATGCGCTCGGCAGCCTCGAGCTGCTCGGCGTCGGCCGCCTCCTGGGCCTTCTCGATGATGCCGACAACGTCGCCCATACCCAGAATGCGCTTGGCCATACGATCGGGGTAGAACGGCTCCAGCGAATCGGGCTTCTCGCCCATGCTCACAAACTTGATGGGCTTGCCGGTCACCTGGCGCACGGAAAGCGCGCCGCCGCCACGGGCGTCGCCATCGAGCTTGGAGATGATCACGCCGTCAAAGTCGGTGCGCTCGGCGAAGGTCGAGACGACGTTGACGATATCCTGGCCGGTCATGGCATCGACGACCATCAGCACCTGATCGGGCTTGACGGCCTTCTTGATGTCCACGGCCTCCTGCATCATCTGTTCGTCGATCTGAAGACGTCCGGCGGTATCGACGATGACCACGTCGCGCAGGTGATCGACGGCCTCCTGGATGGCGCCCTTGGCGATATCGACCGGGTGCGCACCGTCGCCGCGGAAGACCGGTACGCCGATCTCGCCACCGAGCGTGGCCAGCTGGTCGGCAGCAGCGGGACGGTAGACGTCGCACGCGGCGAGCAACGGCGAGCGGCCCTGCTTCTTGAGCAGGTAGGCCAGCTTTACGGCCGCCGTGGTCTTACCGGAGCCCTGCAGGCCCACGAGCATGATGACGTTGGGAATACGGTTACTAAAGACGAGCTTGCTCTCGGTGGAGCCGAGCATCTCGGTGAGCTCGTCGAGCACAATCTTGACGACGTTTTGCGCCGGCGACAGCGACTCCATGACCTCGGCGGTCATGCAGCGCTCCTTGGTCTTGGCGACGAACTCCTTGACGACCTTAAAGTTAACGTCGGCCTCGAGCAGCGCCATGCGAATATCGCGCATGGCCGAAGTAATATCGGCCTCGGTCAGCTTGCCCTTGCCGCGCAGGCGGTCAAATGTGTCGTTGAGGCGATCGCTCAGGGAATCAAACACTAGTCACTCCTTAATTGGACTCGCCCACCAGGGCGCGGCAGAAATCTTTGGCATTGAACTCCTGCAGGTCATCGACCTGCTCGCCCACGCCCACGCGCAGGATCGGGAGCTTGAGTTTCTCGGCCACGGCCATGGCGATACCGCCCTTAGCCGTGCCGTCGAGCTTAGTCATGATAATACCGTCCAGGCCCAGCGCCTCGTTAAACTCGAGCGCCTGGTTCAGACCGTTTTGACCCGTCGCGGCGTCGATCACAAGCACGACCGAAACCGGCATCGGACCGGCGGCCAAATAGTCCGCGCGCATACGCGTCACGTTAACCACCTTGGCAAGCTCGCGCATGAGCTCAGGGCTCGTGTGCAGACGGCCGGCGGTATCGATAAGCACCAGGTCGCTGCCGCGCTTATCGGCCTCGTCGAGCACGTCATAGCACACGCTCGCCGGATCGGAGCCGCGGTCACGCTTGATAACCGGTACGCCAGCGCGCTGGCCCCACACATCGAGCTGCTCGATAGCGGCGGCGCGGAAGGTGTCGGCCGAACCGATCACCACGTTCTTGCCGCGGGCGGCCATGGCGCTCGCGATCTTGCCGACCGTAGTGGTCTTGCCGGCACCGTTAATGCCCACAAACAGCACGCAGCTCGGCGTATCGGAAAACGGATCGCGCTCGATGGGCACAAAGTGCTGCTCGAGCTGCTCGGCCAGGGCACGACGAAGCTGCGGAGCGGTCTTGAGGTTCTTCTTGGCCGCGGCGTTGCGCAGGTCATCGGAGACCTGAATGGCGATCTCGGCACCCATGTCACCCATGACGAGGGTGTCCTCTAAGTCCTCCCAAAAATCCTCGTCGACCTCGCCGCCAAAGTAGAAGACCTCGTTGAGGGCCTCGCGACTGCGCTCAAGTCCGCGCGAGAGAGCGTCAAAGAATCCCATTATGCATTCACGACCTTTCCGGTTTCGCGATCGAGTTTTTGCGAGACGACGCGACTGACGCCGTCGGCTTGCATCGAGACGCCATAGAGGACGTCAGCGTCCTCCATAGTACGGCGCTGATGCGAAATGACCAAGAGCTGCGTATCGGAACGCAACACATCGAGCGCGCCGATGAGCTTGGACAGGTTGGCGTCATCGAGTGCCGCCTCGACCTCGTCCAGCACATAGAACGGCACCGTGCGCGTGCGGTACACAGCAAAGAGCAGGGCGAGCGCCGTCAGGCTCTTCTCGCCGCCCGACATGAGCATCATCTTGGTGATGCGCTTGCCGCGCGGCTGCGCCACGACCTCGATACCCGTCTCGGCAGGATGCTCGGGATCGGTCATCTCCAGATGAGCCTGGCCGCCCGGGAAGAGCATAGCGAAGATCTCGCGGAAGTTCGCGTCGACCTTCTCAAACGTCACCAGGAACGCCTTGCGCATCTTGCGATCAATGGCCACCGTGATCTTGGTGAGCGCCTTGCGCGCGCTCTCCAAATCGGCCAGCTGCTCCTCGATGTAGTCGGCGCGGCGTTTGAGCTGCTCGTACTCCTCCATGGCAACTTGGTTAACGGGACCAAGGTTGTTGATCTGGCGCACAAGCTGGTTGAGTTCGCGCTCGGCGGCATCGCGGTCCGTGGGCGCCGGAAGCATGAGCGCTTCCTCGAGCACCGTCGTGCCATCGGCGGTAATGGCCTTGATGGCAGCCTCGACCTGCACCTCGAGCTTGCCACGCGCGACCTTGAACTCGTTTTGCGTGGCAGAGGCGGTATCGACTCGCTCCTTAGCGCGGGCAACCTCTGCCTTGGCATCCTCGATGGTCTTCTTGAGCGAAGCGGAGTCCGCCTCCTCCAGAGAGGCCTGGTCACGCAGGCGCGCTGCCCAATCCGACGCGCGTTCCAACAGGGCAGAATAGCGTTCGTGCATGGGATCGACGCGCAGGCGCAGCAGCTCGAGCGAGCGCGAGGCCTGGCGTGTTCCGCGGATACGACGGTCGATGCCCTCAAGACGATGCTCCAGGTCGGGCACGCGGCCCTTCAGCGAACGCAGGCGTTCGCTCGTCTGGGCTAGGCGAACCTTGGCGTCGGCGAGCTTGCCGGCAGCCTCGGAATCGTCACGGCGAACGCGGTCGAGTTCGTCGTTGGCCTCAGAAATCTGCAAGCCCAGATCGCTTGCCTGCGCGCGGGCCTCGTCACGCGAACGGGTGAGCTCGTCAACGCGCGGGCGCGCAGCGCGAACGGCTTCGGAGGCCTGCTCGCGGCGCTTGGAGGTGCGCACGCGCTCGACCTCGGCATTGTTGGCGCTTTGCTCCAAGCGGCCGATCTCGGAAAGCAGCGAGCGGCGCTCGCCCTCAAGACGGGCGATCTCACCGGCGGCATCGCCCTCGGCGGCACGGGCCTCCTCGACGGCAGCGTTGGCCTCAACGACTTGGTCCGAAGCATGCTCAAAGATGGCAGCCAGATCGGGTTCCAGGCCCTCGAGCTCACGGATGCGGCGCTTGCGCTCCAAGGCACCCGAAGCCTCGCCGGCATCAAGCCCCACGCGCACCAGGCCGCCGCAGGCGACGCGGGCGCCTTCGGTGGTCACGTAAGTCACGCCTTCAACGACCGGCGCCGACAGCGCGGCAGCAAGATCGTCAACGACGTAATAGCCGCCGAGCAGCGCCTCGACGACGGGTCCGTAGCCTGCGCGCACGGACAGACGATCAACCAGGCGGGTACCGGCAGCGCCCTCAGCGGCGGTAGAGCCGCTCACGCCGCGCGCCACCAGCAGTGCTTCGCCCGAGGCCTTCTTTTGGTCCAGAGCCGCACGCCCGGCACGCTCAAGCGTTTCATGCGCTCTCATGGCTCTCCTCACTCACGGAACCGGCCCGCTCCTCACGCCAACGGGCCTCAAGCATGTCGCGGCGCGTGGCCGCGCGGCACAGGGCGAACGTCATCAGACAGGACGCGGCGAAAACGAAAACGACGGCGATCACGAGTATGAGGTGCATCATCGGCCCGCCCCCATCGATCGCGCGAGGGAGGCCAGCAGACGGACCACGAGAAGCACGATGCCGACTGCCAGACGCAGGAACGGCAGCAGCAGACCGAAACAGGCCACCGCA
>URYW01000039.1 GCA_900552145.1 uncultured Collinsella sp.
TGCGGCGCTCGTCGCGACCGCGGTTGGAACGGCCGGCCACGTCGCCGTAATCATCGCCGTTGCGCTTGCCGTCGCGACGCGCCTGCTCAAGCTTCTTCTTGCTCTTGGACTTGCCGCGCTTAGTCTTCTTCTTCACCTTAAAGGCCGCAGGGTCGCGCTCGGGATCAACCGCAGGCGGGTTGGGACCCACATGCAGGTCGCCGGCCTCGTAGATGTCGGCAGTCTTGTCCATGAGCTTCTCGATCTCGTAGAACTCGTCGACGTCCTGCTCGGTCACAAACGTAATGGCCCAGCCTAGCTCGCCGGCGCGGCCCGTACGGCCAATGCGGTGGATATAGTCGGTCGGCTCGGCCGGCACGTCAAAGTTCACGACGTAGCGCACGTCGCTGATGTCGATGCCGCGGGCGAGCACGTCGGTTGCCACCAACACGTCAACGGTACCGTCGCGGAAGGCCGAAAGGGCACGCTCGCGCTGAGCCTGGCTGCGGTTGCCGTGAATCGCGGCGGCCTTGATGCCCTTGCGCTCCAGACGACGGCAGCAGCTGTCGGCGCGGTGCTTGGTGCGCATAAAGACGATGGTGCGCTCCGGGCCCTCCTTCTTGAGGAACTCGGGCAGCAGGTTGTTTTTGGCCTCGATGGACACCGGGAACACAAACTGGTCGACGGTGTCGGCGGTCGACGTGGCAGGTGTGATCTCCACGCGAGCCGGGTCGCTCACCAGGTCGGTGATCTCGCCCACGGCCTCCTCGTCGAGGGTCGCCGAGAACAGCAGCGTCTGACGCTCGGCCGGCGTCTCGCGCACAATGCGGCGGACGGCGGGCAAAAAGCCCATGTCGAGCATGCGGTCGGCCTCGTCGAGCACCAGGACCTTAACCTCGTCCAGGTGGCAGGCGCCCTGCTCGATCAGGTCGACCAGACGACCCGGCGTGGCAACTAGGATATCGCAACCGTACTTGAGTGCCGCGGTCTGCGGCTTGTAGCTCACGCCGCCCACGACGGTCACGGCAACGTGGCCCGTGACGTCGGCGATTTTGCTTGCGACCTCGTCGATCTGCTGGGCAAGCTCGCGCGTGGGGGTGATGACGAGCATCACGGGGCCACGGCCGTTGCCCTCGGGCTTTTTAGCACCGCGACGGCGGTTGCGGCCGCCACGCTCGCGCACGGGTTTGGGAGGAGCGATGTGCTCCAGATTGTTCATAGTCGGCAGCAAAAAGGCGGCCGTCTTGCCGGTGCCGGTCTGAGCGGCGGCAAGCAGGTCACGGCCCTCGAGCACTACGGGGATCGAGCCGGCCTGCACGGGCGTGGGCGCCGTGTAGCCCAGGTTCTCGATAGCACGAAGCATCTCGTCGGAGAGGCCCAGCTCGTCAAAGGCGGGCAGGCTCTCGGTAGCGGACTCGACGGCCTGGGCGGCATTGGCCTCATCGGCGGCATCGAAGGCAGCCTGGGTCATGGCCTCGCAGGTCTCGTCCAGAATCTCGGCGTCGGTGACGTCAGATACAGAATTACGCATATGTTGTTGTTCCTTATCTGCACGCGCAATGGGCACGGCATGCGGCCGCGCGGGCGTGCTTGGTAGTGCGCTAATACATACAAAAACAGGTGCGCACAGAGAGGACGTTGCTCAGCACGCTGGCGATCGCTTTGGCAGCCCTATCACGCGCCGTCCAGACGCAGCAGCTCTAAGCGATGGAGCAGATTCGCCGCCGGTTAGTATACCCGTGCTTCGCATGCCCCCACGTAAACCACAGATGACGAGGCGGACGAGGTGGGCCCGGCTGATTGTCTCAATCTGTAACATCTACAGGGCGAATCTTCCTCTACGTGTTACAGATCGAGACAAACGGTCGACACGGCTCACAAACGTCTCAATCTGTAACAGTTAACGAGTAAAATCGGCCCTAATTGTTATAGATCAAGACAGAGGGGGATTTCCGTCCAGTCCAAACCAAATCTCTCAGTCTTCCTGCAATTTCGAACATGTGGCCTATAATGTTGCTTTAGTTACGCTATATATTGCGCAGCCATTTAATACGTCGCCCACCGGGGGCCATTAATTCCTATCGCCATATTGGCTAGGAAGCAATCAAAGGAGGTATCCGTGGCAGCAGAGACGCCTTGCTCGGTCCTCTATAACGATATTCGCTCGTTCGGCGGTCTTAAACATCTCGAGATCGCCCGAATGCTCATCAATGGAAACTCTTATCTCGGCAGTACCCTGCTCGAGAAATGCTCTTCCAACCGCTCGTATCTCACCCGTTACATCGTCCATTGCAAGCCTGACCAGTGCGCGCCCTCCATCTACAGCGACTTTACCGTCACCACGCTCAACCTTTCCTCGGCAATCTGCAGCAAGCTCGGCGGCGGCGAGTCCGCCTATCGGGCAATCGCCGAGCACTATCGCGGTCCGGCCGCCAACGAAATGATGTCGGCTCTCGCCAGCTACAAGCTGGACAGCCGCCTATATGCAAATGCCCTCAATCGCATCGACAACTTTGACGGCAATGCCGTGCGCGAGAAAAGCACGCTTTACCTTATGCTCTTTGTGGCAACGGGGGCGCTCGCCGATCCCGTGCAGGGCGTGGCCACCGTCGAGCGCTTTTGCGACAGCAAGACGGGCGAGCACTTTGGCACCACCGAAACTACCGTCGGACGTGGCTTTATGAGCAGCCTGGCGCAGCCGCGCACCGTCGCCCCCAACCTCGGTCTGCTCAGAACCCATGCCGACAACTGCGCCGGCATGCAAATCCATCCCCTCACACGCGATCCGCGCGGCACCGTGATTGGTTCTTTGCCCAAAACCTCGCCCAGCATCACCGATGTGGGCGCCGACGCATCGCGCGAGCATCTTCGCATTTGGCTTGAGGGTGAGCACTGGTACGCCCAGGGCCTTGGGTCGACCAACGGCACAGTGCTCGAATCGGGCGCGGGTGACGGCGATATTGTGATTGAGCCGCCGCGCGACCAACGCGAGCCTGGCAAGATCTATCCCCCAGTGGAAATCGAAAACAGCGACAGGCTCCATCTGGGTCTCTACACGACATTCCTTGTCATTGTGGACTAGCGCGGACGGCGATCGGAAGACGGTCGCCGTCCGTCTTTCGTCTTCTACCTTCTGCGTCGTAAACGACAATGCTCAGCGGTATACGTGGGCAGTGCGGCTATCATGGTACTTTACCGATATCCGCACTGCTCGCGTATACGTGCGGCAACCCATGCCAGACAAAGGAACGCCATGGATACTACCGATAGCGCCTATGGCGACAAACTCATCCGTCTCGATACGTTCGATACCGCCGTGGCGGTCGACCCCAGCGCCGAGGACGACGCCAAACGTCGGTTTATGACGCTTATTCTCCAGACGGCCCACCGCAACAACGGCAACATCGGGCACGTGCTGCGCGCGACCAACACGAGCGGCGAGGTCTTTGCCGTCAAGCTGCTCAAGGACAACGCTATCCTTTCCGGCCAAGCCCCCGACCGCTCCGCCGAGCAATCGGCAGCGCACCTGGCCAGCACCGCCGCGCTGTTCGAGGAGTACCGTCATCTGTGTACCGTCTCGCACCTGCGCGGATTTCCGCGCGTCTATGGCTACGGATCGTGCGAGGATGACCCTCTCATCCTCATGGAGTGGGTCGAGGGCACCTCGCTCAAGCAGGCGCTGCCCCTGCTTCCGCACGACGCCTCGGGCGGGCTGACCACCCAGATGGTCGCCGCCGTCGGAAACGCCGTGCTTCGTGCGCTCTTGATGACCCAAGGCCTCGTGAATCCGGTCATCCATCGCGACCTGTCGCCTGCCAATATCATGTTCCGCACCACCAGCCGAACGCTCGAGCAGCAGATTGCTGATTGTTCCTTTGACCCCTGCCTCATCGACATGGGCTCCGCGACCATGGCTCTCGGCGACGACACGATCACCCGGCGCGCCGACATCTGGCGTTTTGCCACGCCCGCATACGCCGCGCCCGAGATGCTCACGCAGGATATCGAAGGCATCGCGGCCCTTCGCCGTTCGCCGGCAATCGACGTCTATGCGCTTTCGAGCATTCTGTACCAGCTCTACAGCGGTCGCAAACCGTTTGACTTTGAGTCGACGGACGCCGCTGCAACCGGCTCGTTCTATCTCGTAAAGACCAAGACCAAGCCGGCACCGCTCGAGCCGCGCTGCGAGGGCGATGAGGCGCTCGTCCAGATCATCATGAAGGGTCTCTCAGTCGAGCAGTGCGATCGTCCCACCGAGCAGCAGATGCTCGAGGTGCTCTCGGCATACCTCACCGACGCCGAATCCGAAGGCCGCGAAGGTGCAGGAGACGAGGCCGCAATTGATATCGATTCTGGCACGCACCTTAAGGTCGACGTCGCCGGCGAGCGCGCACGAGAGATCCTGAATCAGGCCCGCCACGATGCCATGACCCGCCGCCGCTTTATTATCGGCGGCGCTATCGCAGCCGTTGCGGGGCTCAGCGTTATCGGGGCGGCAACCCATGGCTTTGGCATCCCCGACTACCTCGACGGTATCCGCGGTTCACTTGACGACTACACCTGGGATCAGCTGCAGGAGATTTCGCTCAAGATTAAGGCCGCCGAGACCCGTAGCGAGGCACGCGAGATTGCCAAGCGCTATCACCTGCTCGATGACAACGGGCATATCCCCTATCCATGCACCAAGCGTGTCACGCTCACCAACGGGCTGCAGGTTGGCGCGCAGCTTGTGGGCATCCGCCACGATGAGCTTCTGGACGGGACGGGCAAGGCCGGGCTGACGTTTATGTTCGACGCGGGTATTGCCGAGCGCAACGCTGCGGCTGAACCGCCGAGCGCCGGCTGGGCAGATTGCGAGCTGCGGGAGTGGCTCAACGGCGACGGCCTTAAGCTGCTGCCCAACGAGTTGCGCGCGCTCATTAAAGGTGTCAAGAAGGTCTCGAACAATGTGGGCGCCGCCAACAGCGCATCGTGCCTGAGCGAGTTGCCCGCAACCCTTTGGCTGCCCGCCATGGTCGAGCTGTGCGGTACGCAACCGCCCGATTCGTTTACCGAGGACTATCACTACCTGGCAGACATCTACAACGGCGAGGGCAAGGAGTATCAGCTCTTCCGCGAGCTCAAGGTAAGCCCGTATTCCACGAACGAGACGATGGTCCGCCAGTGGAAGGGCAAGGACACCTGCTGGTGGGAGCGCACGGTGAGCCCCGACTCATCGGAGACCGAAGGCACGCTCTATTTGAATCGCGTTGGACACGACGGCGACGTCTTTACGTACGCAACGCCTGCGGACAAGCCAAACAAGCTAACCTGTGTGATCCCCGGGTTCTGTATCTAGGCGGCGGGCGTCTTGCCATGACGGGACCCCCTCCCCGGCAATTGTCTCGATCTGCAACACTAGCTCGGCAGATACAGGTCTAGTTGTTACAGAACGAGACAAACCCCAGCCCCGCGAGACAACATCTCAATCTGTAACAGTAAGGGGTCAAAATCCTCTCTAGATGTTACAGATCAAGACATTTGAGTTGACCCCGGGCAGTCTGTCTCGATCTGTAACAGTTAGAGGTTATATCTCCCGCTAGATGTTACAGATTGAGACATTGAGTTTGCTGCCAACTGTTTGTCTTGATCTGTAACAAATACTCGGTAAAACGGGGTCTGGTTGTTACAGATCGAGACGTTAGCTTTCGGCTGAAATGTTTGTCTAAATCTGTAACAGTTACGGCTCAAAAAACGGTCCAGATGTTACAGATTGAGATGATTGATTGGGACGGTCCATCGGCCAACCATCCATCCTCATCTGTAACGAAATCTCATATATTATTTCTGTACTGGACACCCCCAGGGGGTATGGGTGTATAGTATCGGCAGGTTAACAATTCCAACACCGAACCACAGAAAGGAGAAGCCATGGCTCAAGATAAGTTCGACGTGGGCGGCATGACATGCGCCGCCTGCCAGGCGCATGTGGACCGTGCCGTGAGCAAACTCGACGGCGTCCAAAGCGTCGCGGTCAACCTACTCGCCGGTTCCATGATGGTCGACTACGACCCTGCGCAGGTCTCCCCCGACGATATCTGCACCGCCGTCGACCGTGCCGGCTACTCGGCCTCGCCCGTCGATGCGGGCACCGGTGCCGCCGGCTCAAACGGCAGTGCGCAAGTCAGGTCCGTCGCCGCCCACATGGAGTCGCCCACCAAAAAGTTGGAGGCCGCCGCCTCTGCCATGCGCACCCGCCTCATCATCTCGATCATCTTCCTCATCCCACTGTTCTACATAGGCATGGGGCACATGCTCGGTTGGCCACTGCCCGGCGTCTTCACCGACCACACCCACAGCATGACGCTCGCGCTCACCGAGCTCGTCCTGCTCATTCCCATCGCCTACGTCAACGACGCATACTTTATCAACGGGTTTAAATCGCTTACGCACGGCGCGCCTACCATGGACGCCCTTATTGCCGTGGGCGCCACTGCTTCCATCGCCTGGTCGCTCTACGCCATGTTCATCATGGCCGACCAGCTAGCCGCGGGTCAGGTCCACGAGGCCATGATGACGGGCATGGACAACCTGTATTTTGAGAGCGCCGGCACAATCCTGTCGCTCGTCACCGTGGGCAAATATCTCGAGACACGCAGCAAATCCAAGACCGGCGGCGCCATCGAGGCGCTCATCGACTTGGCGCCCAAGACCGCGACCGTCGTGGCAGAGGACGGCACCGAAACCATCGTCGATGTCGACGCCATCCTTCCCGGCCAGGTCCTGCGCGTGCGCCCCGGCGAGTCCATCCCCGTCGATGGCGTGGTGCTCGAGGGCAGCTCGGCCGTGGACGAGAGCGCGCTCACCGGCGAGTCCATCCCCGTGGAGAAGACCGCCGGCGACACTGTCAATGCGGCCACGGTCAACCGCACGGGCGCGTTTACCTTCCGCGCCACGCGTGTGGGCGCCGACACGTCGCTCGCCAAGATTATCCAGCTCGTCGAGGACGCCAACGCCACCAAGGCGCCCATCGCCCGCATGGCCGACAAGGTCGCCGGCGTGTGCGTGCCCGTAGTATTCGTGATCTCGGCCGTGACCTTTGTGGTGTGGATGGCGCTGACCGGCAGCATAAACGAGGCACTCACCTCCGGCGTGGCGGTGTTGGTGATCAGCTGTCCGTGCGCACTCGGCCTAGCCACGCCCGTCGCCATTATGGTAGGTACCGGCAAGGGCGCCGAGATGGGCATTCTGTTTAAGAGCGCCGAGGCGCTGGAGAACCTGCGCAGCGTGGGCACCGTGGTGCTCGATAAGACGGGCACGGTCACCCGCGGCAAGCCCGCCGTGACCGATATCACGGTAGCCACGCGCGCTGACGGCTCGCCCGCCATGAGCGAAAAGGCATTGCTCAAGCTGGCCGCTGCGCTGGAGCGCTCAAGCGAGCACCCGCTGGCCGAGGCGATTATGGCCGAGTGCGAGGCGCGCGGAATCGTCGCACGCATGGTCGAGGACTTTACCGCCGTGCCCGGGCGAGGCGTTACGGCACGCGAGGGGCAGAATGTCATCGCCGCCGGCAACGTGCGTCTGATGGACGAGCTGGGCGTGAAGGTTCCCGCCGGCCTTGCCGAACAGTTCGCGGCCGAGGGCAAGACGCCGCTGTTCTTTGCCAAGAACAGCGAGCTTGTCGGTACCATCGCCGTGGCGGACGAGGTCAAGGAGACGAGCGCCGGGGCCATCGCCGCACTGCGCTCGCTTGGCGTCGACGTGTGCATGCTCACCGGCGACAACCGCGTGCCGGCCGAGGCCATCGCCCGCCGCGTGGGGCTGAGCCGCGAGCAGGTCATCGCCGACGTCCTCCCCGCCGACAAGGCACGCCACGTGCGCGAGCTGCAGGATGCGGGCAGCAAGGTCGCCATGGTGGGCGACGGCATCAACGACTCCCCCGCCCTGGCGCGCGCCGACGTGGGCCTTGCGATCGGCACCGGCGCCGACATCGCCAAGGAGGGGGCAGATGTGGTGCTCATGCGCAGCGACCTCATGGACGTCGCCCGCGCCATCGAGCTGTCGCGCGCCACGATCCGCAACATCAAGCAGGACTTGTTCTGGGCGCTGTTCTACAACGGCATCGGCATTCCGCTTGCCGCGGGCGTGTTCTTCCCTCTCACGAGTTGGCAGCTCTCGCCGATGTTCGGCGCCGCGGCCATGAGCCTGTCGAGTGTCTGCGTCGTGTCCAATGCGCTGCGCCTGCGAACCTTTAAGCCGAAAGTGGCAAAATAGGCTCACCATTCAGTCCATTTAGAACGGGTTTTCCAGATGCCCGAGATTGACCTGAAAGAGGAGCGACGCGTACTTTGATACGTGAGCGACGGCTTGAAGGTCAAGGTCGGGTGCCTGGGAAAGCCGACACAACAGAGAGGAATATCCATGCGTTTCACAATTAAGACTTCCGGCCTTATGTGCGGCCACTGCGACGCCACCGTCGAGACGGCGCTGCTCAACGTTGCCGGCGTGACCGATGCCGACGCCGATCACGAGACCCAGACTGTCCAGGTGGAGTGCGCCGACACCGTGACCGCCGAGCAGCTCGCCGCCGCCGTCGAGGGCGCCGGCGAGAAATTCCATGCCCTGTCCGTAACCGCCGCGTAGCAGGCGCTGCCTACTCAATCCTCAGAAGTTGCGGTGAAATACGGGCAGTTGGGCCGGCCAAGGCCATTGAACAGTACGGATTTCACCGCCACAGACGGGGGCATCCGGAAGATCGACCAGAAACGAGGACCCGCCATGATGGCAGACCACAAATCGGTGACCCGCATGCTCAAGACGGCACGCGGTCAGATCGACGGCATCTTGCGGATGGTCGAGGAGGACCGCTATTGCGTCGATATTTCCACGCAGCTCATGGCCACACAGGCACTCCTCGCGCGCATTAACGCCGACGTGCTTAAGGCGCATATCGAGGGCTGTGTGACTTCGGCGATCGAATCGGGCGACGAAGACCTCAAGGCCGCCAAGCTCGCCGAGATCGAACGCGTCGTCGACAAGCTCTCCAAGTAATTGGGGCATCGGGGACAGGTACGTTTGCACCACATTGGCGCAGATTGACCTGTCCCCCTTGCTCTAAATCGGGTATAAAGGCGTGCAGCATATCGAACGAAAGGCAATTTGCATGAATGACTTTATGAAAGGCCGCAATGGCGCCGACGAACTCACCATCGTGATGGGTTTTGCCGGCATCGTCATCGCGATGATCGGATCGATAGCCCGCATCCAGTGGCTCAGCTGGATCGCCATCGCCGTTATCGTGATTGGCGTACTGCGCGGCCTGTCCAATATTCTCGATGCACGTCGCAAGGAGAACGAGGCCTTTGTCGCCACGACCGCCAATGTTCCCGGCTTGGGCAAGTTCGTCGCCAGCTTGGGCGGCGGCGCTGCAGCGGCCAGCACCTCACGCGCGGCCGGCACCAGCAAGGAAGACTTTGAGCGCGCCAAGCGCACGGCCAAGAAGATGTGGAAGGGTCGCAAGACCACGGCATACCTCAAGTGCCCCAACTGCGGTCAGATGCTCTCCGTCCCCAAGGGCAAGGGCAAGATCCGCGTCACCTGCCCCAAGTGCCACGCCAAGATGGAGACGCGCTCCTAGCCGCTACACCATAGGACAAAATAAAAGCCGAGGCCTCGCGCTGAGACCTCGGCTTTTTTGATTATGACAAAGGGACCGTCCCTTTGTCACACCTATGCTACGCCATCGCGGGCAAGCTCCTCGGCCAACGCCTCGGCAGGCATGGCCATAATCGCGTCGAGCTCGGCGTCCACCTCGGGAATACGCTTCACCTTGAGCTTGCGCACCAGATCACCGCGACACATCACGTGCGTCGGCTCACGCAGTGCGCACAGGTCATCGAGCGGGTTCTTGCGCGTCACCAGGATATCGGCGGCCTTGCCGCACTCGATCGTGCCAGTATCGCCGCCCAGCCCCAGCAGCTCGGCATTAACCTGCGTGGCTGTATGCAGTGCGAAGGCGTTGCTCACGCCGACATACTTGGCAAAATAGGCGACCTCGCGCCACATGTCATACTGCGTCACGAACGGGCAGCTTGAGTCCGTGCCAAGGCCCACCTTAACGCCAGCTTCCAGTGCGGCACGGGCGCTCTCGATGATGCCCGAGCACACGATGTCGCCGTTCTTCTTTTGCGTATCGGTAGAATGGGTCTTTTCCGGGTCGAGCAATACAAACGGCAGCGCCGGGCTGATAGTGCAGGTCACACTCGGAGCACGCCCCTCGAGCTGCGTGCCCGCGGCGCCACGGTACAGCTCCAAGATTTCGGGTGTCAACGGAGCGCCGTGCTCAATCGTGTCAACGCCGGCCTCAAGCGCGGCCTTCACGCCCTCGGTACTCTCGACATGGGCCATAACCGGAAGGCCCATATCGTGCGCCGCCTTGCATGCCGCCGCGGCAACCTCCACTGGCATACGCAGCACGCCCGGCTCGCCCACCTCGGTCGCATCGAACACGCCGCCCGTCACGAACAGCTTAATGACGTCGGCACCACGCGCATACAGGTCGCGCACCTGTTCGGCTGCCTCGGCGGGACTGTTGGCCACCTGGGCGAACAGGCCCGCACCATGGCCGCCCGGCACCGTGATGCCCGTTCCCGGCGCCACCAGGCGAGGACCCTGATACTTGCCGGCATCGATAGCATCGCGCACGGCCAGATCGGCAAACAGCGGGTCGCCCGCGCCGCGCACCGTGGTCACGCCGCTTGCCAGTTGTTGTTGGGCGCTGCCCTTGAGAATATGGCGCACGATGGCGCGCCCCACGGGATTATCGAGATTCTTCATCAGCGCGCCCGCATCGCCCGCCGAAACCGGCTTGCCCGAACCGCACAGATGCACATGCATATTGATGAGGCCTGGCATGAGATACGCACCTGCCAGTTCGATGACCTCGGCACCCGCAGGCGCCTGCGCCACAGCACTCGGCCCCATCCACGTGATGACGCCGCGCTCAACAGTCACAGCCATATCGGGTTGCGGCTCCATATGCTCCGAACCATCCAGAATGGTCGCATTGATAAACAGCGTAGAACGATCAGCAGACGCCATATCGAGCTCCTCCCTCACGATTAACATGAACATTTGTCCATTATCACCTAATGCAGCGATCTAAAGTCGAACATATCGGTTAACGGAAGGACGAGGGGATGTGGGGGACGGAATACGTTGCAGCCCCACCCCAGCAACATCAGGGGAATGTCTCGATCTGTAACAGTTACGGGCCCAAACAGCCGCCAAACGTTACAGATTGAGACAAAGTCAGGGCTGTAGGGCGGCACCAGTCACATCCCCTACTCCCATTCTTGTTCGTAGATGTTGAGGGACTTCACGTAGCGCCCCTGGGCGCCCATGATGTCGCGGACCAGGCGCAAGAAGAAGCTGATGCATGAGGTGTCGAAGCCATCTTCCAGGTCTTCCGGATGAACGGCGCCAGGCCCGTCGACCGCCGTGTCACTCAGGCGTGCGATGTCATACAGATAGAGTTGTCCCGCCGTCAGCCAGACATCGTCGACGCAGGCGAGGCGCACCGCAATCGCTCCGTCGCTCCAATGCTCCTTTTGCACGATATGTGGGTCGTAGACATCAAAACGACGGTCGGTGCGCGTGTCACGCAGCGCAACCATACCAGTCGCAGGATCCTTGTCCAAAATGCCAAAGCGAGAGAAATAGTGCGTGTCGCGTACCTGTTCGAGCCGTCTGAGCGAAGCAGGCGAAAGCGACGCCGGCGGCTCGTCAACATACAGCTCAAGCAGCGTCTTGCCATGGTAATAGGGACGCTCGAACAGCAGCCAATCGGTAAATGCCATGTTATAGGCCATGATTTCGTTTTGCGAAGGCTCCTCGCAATAGCTGAGCCATGGATCGACTATCACTTCGAACTGTGTGCGCGCCGACTCCAAAAACTGAAACTTGCGCAGCATCCAAAACTGAGCCATGTCGGCAATATCGTTACCGACGGCCTCGGTCAGACGTCCCCGGTCCAAAACATGATCAGCCATGACATCCTCCTCAAACTGATGAACCTCAATTTGAGCTTACGAGGAGGGTGGGCAGCCACTGTCAGCACGGACAAAATAGGCCTCCGGCTGCAAACCAGATGCTGACCAAACACTTGACGAAAAGCTTGACCGAAAATGCGCACCGCAACAAAATCGCAGGTAAACATAGACGGCCAACCCGTCCTTTTGAGCCAGATACCCACAGCCACCACAGAAACAACAGGTGACCACAGCCCAAGAAGTCGACAAATGAACACCCGTACGTCGACAAACGAGCAAATCGCTCGCAAAGAACGTCCCCAACGACTAGACAAAAAAATGACTAGTCATTGGGGACGTTCTTAAATGACTACGTTACAGCTCCAGCGCATCGGCGACTTCGGCTGCGCAGGCCAGGGCATCGGCCATGGCGTTTACCACGAGCGAGCTGCCGTTGCGAGCATCACCCGCCACATACACCGGCGCGGCATCCGCGGCGACGCCGTCGACACGGGCCGCAAGGTGCGAGCCCTCGGCAGCCATCACCGGCAGCGGACGACCAGCAGTGGCAACGGGCACGCCAACGGCGTCGAACACACCGTGCTCCGGGCCCGTAAAGCCGCAGGCGATGAGCACCAACTGCGCCGGCACCTCGTGCGCGGAGCCCGCGATGCGCTCCGGCTTACCGGCCGACCAGTCCAGATTGACCACATGCAGACCCGCGGCCGCGCCTTTCTTGTCCAGCAGCACCTCGAGGGTATCCACGCCCCAGGCGCGCATCTCGCCACCCATGGCAGCGATAGCCTCCTGCTGGCCGTAGTCGGTCTTCTTCACATTGGGCCACTGCGGCCAGGGGTTGCTCGCCGCGCGCTTATCGGGCGCCGCCGGCAAGAACTCAAACTGACGCACGCTGCGCGCACCCTGGCGCACCGCGGTACCCACGCAGTCGTTGCCGGTATCGCCGCCGCCAATGACCACGACGTCCAGGCCGCACGCGTTCACCACGGGCTCTCCGCCATCGAGCACCGAGACGGTCGAAGCCGTCAGGTAGTCCACGGCGTACACCACGCCCGGGGCATCAATGTTCGCAGCCGAAAGCCCACGCGGAGCACGAGCGCCGGCAGCCACCACGACGGCGTCAAAGCCATTGAGCTTGGCCGCCACCGCAGGGTTCGTAACGTCAGCACCCAGCTCGAACACAATGCCCAGCTCGCGCATAAGTGCCACGCGACGCTCGACAACGGACTTCTCGAGCTTCATGTTGGGAATGCCGTACATGAGCAGGCCGCCCGGGCGGTCGTCACGCTCAAACACCGTCACGCGGGCACCGCGACGCGCAAGCTCCCATGCTGCCACCAGACCAGCAGGACCGGAGCCCACCACGGCAACCGTGGGCGCATCCTCCCCTGCCGGCTCAAAGCGGCGCGGGCCGCCGTTGGCCCACTCATGGTCGCTGATCGCACGCTCGTTGTCGTGAATCGTCGTGGGCTGGCCGTCGACCGAGCCCAGGTTGCACGCGGCCTCGCACAGCGCCGGGCACGCGCGGCTCGTGAACTCGGGCATGGGCGAGGTGAGTGACAGACGCTCGGCAGCCTCGTCCCAGCGGCCGCGGTACACCAGCTCATTCCACTCGGGAATCAGGTTGTGCAGCGGGCAACCGCTCGGGCGTGCCTTGCCAAAGCTCGCGCCCATCTGGCAAAACGCCACGCCGCACATCATGCAGCGGCTCGCCTGGGCGCGACGTGCATCGTCATCGAGCTCCACGTACAGCGGATCAAAATCATGGCTGCGCTCCTCCACGGGGCGAAGCTCGTGGGTCACGCGATCGATATCAAGAAAAGCACCGGGCTTACCCATGGCACTTACGCCTCCTTCTTGGTCGAAGCAACAGACCCGGTAGCGGCCACGGGCGCAACACCCGCGCCAGCCGCACCGCCCGCAACATCAAAGCGAGCGACATCCGCGGCGCTCGCGCGACCGGTCACAATGCCAAACGCCAACTCCTCGGCCTGCGCATGCGTCTTGCCGGCAGCCTCGCCTGCGGCGACAATCGCCAGCACGCGCTCGTACTCGGTCGGAATGACCTTCACAAAGTGCTTGCTCATCGAGTCGAAGCTGTAGAGCAGCTTAATGCCGCGCGGGCTCTGCGTCGCGTCCACGTGCTCCTGGATGAGCGCGCGAATCTGCGCCAGCTCGCCGGCCGTCGGGGCCTTGAGCTCCACGCTCTCATGGTTCACGCGGGCATCGAGCGTGCCGTACTGGGCAAAGACATAAGCCACGCCACCCGTCATACCGGCGGCGAAGTTCTGCCCGACCTCGCCCAGGATGAGCGCCAGACCACCCGTCATGTACTCGCAGCCATGGTTGCCGCAGCCCTCGACCACCACGGTGGCACCGGAGTTGCGTACGGCAAAGCGCTGGCCTGCAAGACCGTTAATGAATCCGCGGCCGCTCGTGGCACCAAAGAACGCCACGTTGCCCACGATGATGTTCTCGTCGAACTTGTAGGTCGCATGCGGGTTGGGGCGCACCGACACCTCGCCGCCCGAAAGGCCCTTGCCAAAGTAGTCGTTGGCGTCGCCGCACACGTTGAGCGTAATGCCACGCGGCAGGAAGGCGCCAAAGCTCTGACCGGCCGAACCATCGCAATCGATGGTGATGGAGCCGGCGGGCAGTCCCTCGGGATGTGCCTTGGTCACCGCGTTGCCCAAGATGGTGCCAACGCAACGGTTGACGTTGGCGATATCGGCGCGGAAGCGAATCGGGCGCAGGTGAGCACGGGCATCGGCCGTATAGGGCACAAACAGCGTGGAGTCGAGCGTCTTGTCGAGCTCGCTGTCGGCAGCCATCTGGGGCAGGAAGTGGCGACCGTCGGCACCCGGGATATGGGCACCGAACTCACAGGTCGCGCTCGCCAGCACGGGCGACAGATCGAGCAGGTTTGCCTTGCGGATGCCCGGGACCTCGATCTGGCGCAAGCACTCGGGATGGCCGACCATTTCGTCGACGGTGCGGAAGCCCAGGCTCGCCATGACCTCGCGCAGCTGCTCGGCAACAAAGAGCATAAAGTGCTCAACGTGCTCGGGCTTGCCGCGGAAGCCGTGACGCAGGCGGCAGTTTTGCGTCGCGATGCCGGCCGGGCAGGTATCCTGCTGGCAGTCGCGCTGCATGAGGCAGCCCATGGAGATGAGCGGCATGGTCGCAAAGCCAAACTCCTCGGCACCCAGCAGGCAGGCAACGGCGACGTCGGTGCCGTCCATGAGCTTGCCATCGGCCTCGAGCACCACGCGTGAGCGCAAACCGTTTTGCAGCAGCGTCTGCTGGGCCTCGGCAAGGCCAAGCTCCAGCGGCAGACCCGCGTGCCAGATAGAGTCGCGCGCAGCGGCACCCGAGCCGCCATTGTGGCCGCTGATCAAAATCTTGTCGGCAGCGCCCTTGGCCACGCCGGTGGCGATGGTGCCGACGCCGGCCTCGCTGACCAGCTTGACCGACACGCGCGCGCCGGGGTTGGCGTTCTTAAGAT
>URYW01000040.1 GCA_900552145.1 uncultured Collinsella sp.
CCCCGCGCAGTGGCGGCCCTTGTAGCCCCGCATATGGCCGGCGGAGCCATGTTCCAGTGGGTAGATGTCCTCCCCCGTCAGCTCCGGCTGATAGGAGCCGAAGATCCGGTACAGCTCCCGGGCGGTGGCCCGGAAAATAAACTCGGACACCTCGCTGTGGGTATAGCTCTCCACATAGATCTCCCGCAGGTTCTCGTTCAGCTCCGTCAGGGTCATCTGGATGGCGGTCTCCGCGGCGTAGACATAGGCGGGGGGCAGCTGCTTCCCGGTGACGTCCCGGGCCATGGAGAACTGGTTAGAGAACATGAACTCCGCCAGCTCCGTCAGGACGCCGTCCTTGGCCCGGAAGATATTCTGGAAAATGCTGTTGGACACCGCCGCCTTGTGAACGATCTCCGCCACGGTGGTTTTTTTGTAACCCTGCTCCAGAAACAGCTTGACGCAGACCGTCAGGATCCGTTTTTTGGCGGGCAGACTGGCGCTTGTGATGGTCGTAATACGCACTTCCTTCCCTATATTTGGCATGCATGCCATGATTGTAACAGAGATTTTCGGAAAAGGCAAGGGGAATTTGGAAAAAGCCCCGCGCCCCGGACGGGACGCAGGGGGCGGGTCAGAACAGGTCCAGGGTGTTGTCCAGATACAGGGCCTCCCGGACGTGAATGTGGTACTCCGGGCGGGTCAGATAGTGCAGCAGGAACTCCAGCAGCAGGGCGGTGCCCAGGCTGCGGCCCTCGATCTTGAACTGGGAAAAGCCCATGGGGAGATAAACGTCCCGGATATCGTTCACGCCGATGAAGCCGGGGTTCTCCATGGCCCGGGAGAAGCGATAGCCCCCGGCGGCGTCCGGGGCGGTGCAGCGGTGGACGGGACCCTCCAGGCCCAGGTTCTCCCGGCTGACGGACCGGTAGCAGGCGGCCCGGTCCCGGCAGCCGAAGGCGCAGCACTCGTTGCACAGAAGCTCCGTCTTGTCCCGCAGGACCTGGGGCAGGGTGTCCAGCTGGCGGAAGGCCCGGTTCAGCCGGAAATCCGCCACCACATAGCGGAACTCCGGCCGCTCCAGCTCCCGGCGCAGCAGGGAAAAATCCGTCAGCACCTTGGTGGTGGAGGAGACGAAGTACAGCCCGGGATAGGTCCGGCGCAGATGGTCCAGCAGCAGGTCCGAGTGGACGATGACTCCGTTCTGCGGGCCGGGGCTTTCCGCCAGCAGGCGGCACAGCCGGTTGCAGCGGGGGTCCGACAGGTGCTCCGGCCGCAGCAGGGAGTTGCTGAAGGTCAGCCGGGCGGAGATGCCGTATTCCCGGGTCAGGGCCAGCACCTCCCGGGGGTCCCGGTCCCCGGACCCCACCCGGCCGCCGCCCCAGATGCAGTCCGCCGGTGCGCCATACAGGGAGGCGATGCGGCACCAATCGTAAAAATACTCCCGGTGCTGCCGGAACAGCGGCAGAAACACCCGGTAAAAATCGTAAAATTCAAACAGGCCCGGCAGATGATAGCAGGCGGCGGATGCGGACATGGCGAAACGGCTCCTCCCTTGTGCGGATACCCCTACTGTACCACGCCGCCGGGAAAAAGGCAAGAAAACAGCCCCCGGCGGGAATCCGCCGGGGGCTGCGTAACGAACCGTATATGCCCGGAGTCGTCTTACTCCTGGTCCTGCTCGTCCTGGCCGGGAGTTTCCTCCAGCACCTGGGCGGCGTCCTCCTGCAGGGCCTCCACGCCGGTGGCCTGCTCTTCGGGCTGCTCCTCCTGAAGCTCCTCCTCCGTCACGGGGACCAGCTCCTCGGCGAAGTGCCGATAGGCGTTCAGGCCGGTGCCGGCGGGGATCAGCTTGCCGATGATGACGTTCTCCTTCAGGCCCACCAGGTGGTCCACCTTGCCCTTGATGGCGGCCTCGGTGAGGACCTTGGTGGTCTCCTGGAAGGACGCGGCAGACAGGAAGGAATCCGTGGCCAGAGAGGCCTTGGTGATGCCCATCAGAAGCTGGGTATAGGTGGCCTCCTGCAGAGGCTCGCCGTCCTCCCGGACCTCGCCCGCTTCGATGCGCTGGCGGACGCGCTCGTTCTCGTCCTCCACCTCCAGGACGTCGGCCATGGCGCCGGACAGCAGGCCGGTGTCGTTGGCGTCCTCCACCCGGACCTTGCGCATCATCTGGCGCACGATGACCTCGATGTGCTTATCGTTGATGTCCACGCCCTGCTGGCGGTACACCTTCAGGACCTCCTGGATCAGGTAGTTGTGCACGGCGGAGGCGCCGCGGATCCGCAGCACGTCGTGGGGGTTCAGGGCGCCGTCCTGCAGCTGTTTGCCCTTTTCGATGACGTCGCCGTCACGGACCTGCAGGCCGGTGTGGGGCACGGAATAGGTGCGGGTGTCGCCGTCGTCGGCGGTGACGATGATGTTCAGCAGACTGCCCTTGGTGGCCTCCTCGAAGCGGACCTTGCCGCCGATCTCGGCCAGAGTGGCCATCTTCTTGGGCTTGCGGGCCTCGAACAGTTCCTCCACGCGGGGAAGACCCTGGGTGATGTCGCCGCCGGCCACGCCGCCGGTGTGGAAGGTCCGCATGGGCAGCTGGGTGCCCGGCTCCCCGATGGACTGAGCCGCGATGATTCCAACGGCCTCGCCCTCGCCCACAGGCTCGCCAATGGCCAGGTTCACGCCGTAGCACCGGGAGCACACGCCGTTCCGGGCCCGGCAGGTGAGGACCGAGCGAATCTCCAGGCTCTCAATGCCCCACGCCTCCAGGAGGCTGGCGGCCTCGCCGGTGAGCATGTGATCCTTGGAGAACAGGAGCTCTCCAGTCTGGGGGTCCACCACATCATGCACGGTGTAGCGGCCTTTCAGGCGCTCGGCAAAGGTCTCAATGACCTGCCCGGTCTCGCTGATCTCCCGGACCGTGATGCCCTCGGTGGTGCCGGTGACCTTAAAGTCCATGTCGCCCAGGAAGTCCTCGAGACCCTGGATGTCGGACAGGACCACGGTCTTGCCCTCCTCCTGGATCAGGCCCATGGCGATACCGGAGACCGGGCGCTTAATGGGCACGCCGCCGTCCATAAGGGCGAGCGTGGAGCCGCAGGTCGAAGCCATCGAAGAGGAGCCGTTGGACTCCATGACCTCGGAGACGACGCGGATGGCGTAGGGGAACTCGTTCTCGTCGGGAAGCACCGGAAGCAGAGCGCGCTCGGCCAGATTGCCATGGCCGATCTCGCGGCGCTTGGGGCTGCCCATGCGGCCGGTCTCGCCGGTGCAGAAAGGCGGGAAGTTGTAGTGGTGCATGTAGCGCTTGCCCTCGGTGGGCTCGATGGTATCAAGACGCTGGCCCTCGTTGAGCATGCCAAGCGACAGGACAGAGAGCACCTGGGTCTGGCCACGCTGGAACAGGCCGGAGCCGTGAACGAGCGGCAGATAGTTATCCTTCACCATGATGGGGCGAATCTCATCGGCGGCACGGCCGTCGACGCGCTCACCAGTCTCGACGACCATGGTGCGCATGGCCTTCTTCTCGAGCTTCTTGAGCGCCACGGGGATTTCGCGCTCCCAAGCGGCCTGCTCCTCCTCGGTAAACTCGGCGCGGATGGACTCCTTCAGAGCCTCGACCTTACCGATACGAGAGAGCTTGTCGGCGTCGCGAAGGGCAGCTGCCATCTCGTCGTAGTGGGCGAAGATGCGCTCCTGGACCTCCTCGACGGGCTGGTCAAGCGGATACTCCTTCTTGACGATGGGGCCGTTGACCTGCTCCCACTCGGCGACAAACTCGTCCTGGGCCTGGCAGAAGGCAGCAAGGGCCTCCTGGCCAAACTTCATGGCGGCGAGCATGTCGTCCTCGGAGATCTCCTCGGCACCGGCCTCGACCATCGAGATGAAGTCGGCGGATCCGCCCAGCTCCAGGTCCAGATCCGAGTTCTCGCGCTCCTCGTAGGTGGGGTTGACGATAAACTCGCCGGTCTCCACGTTACGGCCGATGCGCACGCAGGCAAGCGGGCCCTCGAAGGGAACGCCGCCGAGCGTCATGGCCAGGGAAGCACCCATGACGTTGATGACGTCGAAGGGGTTGACCTGGTCGGCGACGAGCGAGGTAGCGACGATGTGTACCTCGTTGCGGAAGCCGTCCGGGAAGCTCGGGCGAATCGGGCGGTCGATCATGCGCGCGGTGAGCGTGGCCTTCTCGCTGGGACGGCCCTCACGCTTGAGGTAGCCACCCGGGATGCGGCCGGCGGCGTACATCTTCTCGTTGAAGTCGACGGTCAGCGGGAAGAAGTCGTAGTTCTTGCGCTCCTTAGAGACGACCACGGTGTCGAGCATCGTGGTGTCGCCCTGCTTGACCAGGCACGCGCCGGTGGCCTGCTTGGCAAGCTCGCCCGACTCAAAGGTGTAGGTCTTGCCGTACAGCTCAAAGGTCTTGGATACGAGTGTCATTGTTCTCCTTTACCCCACAGGCCCCTTGCCTGCGGGCTTCTCATGTGACACGGGCCCCCTGCCCCCGCCACGCTTCAGAGCGTGATTGTTCACGCCCTTACACAAAAAGAGCGCCCCGCTGCGCAGGACGCTCTTAGCATGTACAAATCCTTACTGGATGTTGTCGCGGATGCCCAGAGCCTTGATTATTTCACGGTACTCGACGATGTCGGTCTTCTTGATGTAGGAGAGATGACGACGACGACGGCCGACGAGCATGAGCAGGCCACGACGAGAGTGGAAGTCCTTCTGGTGGGACTTCATGTGCTCGGTCAGCTCCTTGATGCGCTCGGACAGGATGGCGACCTGAACCTTGGGGTTGCCGGTGTCGACCGGGGTGTTACCGAACTGGGCAGTCAGCTCCGCCTTGCGCTCTTTGGAAACAGTCATTGTTTCACCTTTCGTTTCTTGTCGCCCTCGGGCGACGCTATTCGCCTCGGACTGGGAAGCCGCCGGTGGAGCGAGCATCCAAGATCGAGGTACCAACAGGTCGGTATGTTACCACAAGCAGCCCGCGCCTGCGCGTCATCACCGACCCAACATGAATTCCATCGCACGGAGGCGCTGATCGGTGTGCGTCGCAGCCCAAACATGCGAAAGCCCCAGCAAAAAGGCAGCGGTATGGGGATCGATCCTCTCGGCCATGAGTGCATCGAAGGTCATGGACATGAGGGCGCGCAGCCACGCGACCTCACCGGTCGACACCAGCTCGGCACCCGGAACGCTCGACGCGCACGACCCGCACATGAGCCCGCCCGCCCGGGGCGAAAAATACGACAGCATGGGGTCTCCGCACAGCACGCAGGCCGAAAAATCGGGTCGATAGCCAACGTGCGACAGCAGCTTAAAGACATATGCCGCCACAAGTAGATCCATATGCGCCGTGTCGAGCCCGCTGCCCACCAGGGCAAGCGCTCGCTGCGTTATGGCAAAGGTAAACGGGTCCTCGGCGTCCTCGAACGAGCACACACGCGCGACCTCGGCGATCGCGCTCGCGGCGCAGGTCGCCTCGTAATCGGGCGCAGCGCCGAGCGGCGCCTCCATAAGCTCGGCCTGGGAAACCACGTCAAGCGACCGTCCATGCGCGAGCAGCATATCGACGGTACAGAATAGCTCGCAGCGCGCCGCCAGGCGCCCACCGGGTTTGCGGGCGCCCTTTGCCACGGCGCGAACCTGCCGACCCCGCTCGTCAAGCATCGTCAGGATCAGGTCCGTCTCTTTGAGCTTCGTCTTGTCGAGGACGAGCACCTTCGTGCGATATGTCCGGGAGCCTGCCATGCGCGCCGCGCGCCCTTAGTCCTCGGCATTGTAGCCAAAGCGGCGAATCTGGGCCTCATCGTCACGCCAGCCGGCCTTGACCTTCACGTCCAGCTCCAAAAAGACCTGCGTGCCAAAGATGCGCTCAAGATCGCGACGGGCGTCGATGCCGATATGTTTGATCATCTCGCCGCCCTTGCCGATGATGATGCCCTTTTGGCCCTCGCGCTCGACGTAAATGGTGGCGTGCACGCGCAGCACCTTCTTGGTCTGCTCGAGCGCATCGCAAATCACGCCAACGGAATGCGGGATCTCGTCGCGGGTGCGACGCAGGACCTTCTCGCGCACAAACTCGGCAACGAGCGTCTCGTCGGAAGCGTCGGTACCCATGTCCTCGGGGAACCGACGCGGACCCTCGGGCAAAAAGTGTGCAACGGTCTCGATAAACGCATCGACGTTGAAGTTCTTGACCGACGACGTCACGATCTCATCGTCATATTCCATGAGCTCGTGGGCGGCCTTAAGCTGCTCCATGACCTGTGCGGGATCAGCCTCATCGGCCTTGGTGAGCACCAAGACCTTCTTGGAACGGGCGCTCTTGACGCGCTCGGCAACCCAGGCGTCTCCCCTGCCGATCGGCTTGGTGGCATCAATCAAAAACGCGACGACATCGACATCGTTCAACTCGAACAGCGGGCTCTTGTTGTGCTCGGACCCCAGGCCGTCCTTGGGCTTGTGAATACCCGGGGTATCGACAAAGACCAGCTGGTAGCCGGGGCGATTGACAACGGCGCGCATGCGACGGCGGGTGGTCTGGGCCACCGGCGAGGTGATGGCAACCTTTTTGCCATAGCAGGCGTTGAGCAGCGTGGACTTGCCGGCGTTGGGGCGGCCGACCAGGGCCACGAAGCCGCTGCGGAAACCGGGCTCAACGTCTCCAAAGCCCGCGAGGCTGTCGTCCTCGTCGCACAGAGCGTTGAGCTCCTCGTCGCTCATGCCCTCAAACGGGTCAAACTCCTCGACATCCTCATAAGCCTCTGTCGCTTCGGCATCCACCGCATCCAGGGACTCGTCGCCAAGAGTTTCATCGATAGGCTGCATATTGTCGGACATGAAAATCCCTTTCTAAATAAAGTCGAGCGCGTGGGCAAATACCAGCAATCCCACAATCGCGGCGGTGATGGAAAGTACGTATACGGAGGCGGCGGCGATATCCTTCGCACGCTTTGCCAGCGGATGAAGTTGCTGGGTCGCCAGGTCGACGATCGCCTCCATAGCGGTATTGCACAGCTCGCCGTGAATCACCAAGCCACAGCAGATGATAACTGTGGCCCACTCGGCAATGTCGAGGCCGACAATGCAGCCGGCAACGACGGTACAAACGCCCGCAGCGAGCATAACCTTAATGTTGCGCTCGGTCTTGACGGCGGTGACGAAGCCCTCCATGGCGTAGGAGAACGACTTTAAGAAGGAAGGATGGTCCTTGTTCGATCCGGGAATCATAGACGGCTCCTAGTCGTGGGCGTGGTTGGTGATGGGGCCGACGTGGACCAGCTTGGGGTCCTCACCGCGCTCGAGCGCCAGATCGCGCAGGATGGCGTCCTCGCGGGCCTCCATGACCTCGGCCTCGTCGTCCTCAATATGGTCATACCCCAGCAGGTGCAGCATGCCATGCACGAGCATCAGACGGCACTCGTCGGCAGGGCTATTGCCAAAGCCGGGGGCCTGGCGGGCAATGACCTGCGGGGCCAGGATGATATCGCCGAGCTCGAGCGTCTCATCGGCGGGAATATCCTCGTCAAAGGCAGAGTCGCATTCAAACGAGAGGACATCAGTGGTACGGTCGATACCGCGCCACTCGTGGTTGAGCTCGTGCATCTCGTCCTCATCGACATACGAAAGGGAAATCTCAACTTCACGCTCAACGCCCTCGGCGGCAAGCACGACCTCGCAGATGTGCTCTACCTCCTGCGAGTCGAGCAGCGTATCGAGCTCGGCATCGTTGCTGATCAATACACTCAACGGGACTCCTTTCGGTCGTGCACGCGCTTCTCGCGTACATCATCATAAGCATCGTATGCCTCGACGATACGCCCCACCAAGGCATGGCGCACCACGTCGGCACGCTCGAGGTGAGAAAATGCGACATCGTCGACACGGCCTAAAATCCGCTCAACGTCGGCAAGACCGCCGCGACGACCCACCAGGTCGCGCTGACTCAGGTCGCCGGTAATCACAAACTTGGAGTTAAAGCCCAGGCGCGTCAGGAACATCTTCATCTGCTCGGGCGTGGTATTTTGCGCCTCGTCGAGCACCACGAAGGCATCGCTCAGCGTACGGCCGCGCATATAGGCAAGCGGGGCGATCTCGATCACGCCGCGCTCCATAAGCTCATCGGTGCGCTCGCGATCCATCATGTCAAAAAGGGCATCGTAGAGCGGACGCATATAGGGATCGATCTTTTCCTCGAGGGTACCGGGCAAAAAGCCCAGGTTCTCCCCCGCCTCGACAACCGGACGCGTCAAGATCAGACGACCCACCTCATGACGCTTGAGCGCGGCAACGGCGAGCGCCATGGCAAGATAGGTCTTACCGGTACCGGCAGGACCCAGGCCAAACGTGATGGTATGCGAGCGGATGGCATCCACGTAACGCTTTTGGCCGAGCGTCTTGGGGCGAATGACACGACCGCGATACGAAAGCAGCACATCATCGCGAAGCGACGTAGCCTCGTGCTCACCGTCGCGCAAGATGGCCAGGCAGCGAGAGACATCGTCGGCAGACAGCGTGCGTCCGGCGGCCGCTTCGCGAAAAGCATGCTCGAAAAAGCGCGCCACGAGCTCGACCTCGTCCGGGTCGCCGCTCACGGCGATGCTGTCGCCACGGGCGACCACGTGGGCGCGAACCAAGCTCTCGAGCTCACGAAGGACGCCGTCGCCGGCACCCAAAACGCGCGAGGGATCAATTCCCTCGGGAACGGTAAGTCTAATCTTCGAGGCTTCCATGAACCTCCCTGCGTGCATGGACCAAGCCGGAATCATCGACTCCGATGATAGCAACATCGAGCAGGCACGGGGCTGTGAGTCCACAGGTATCGTCAAGACGGGCATGATGGAACGAACCGAGCGTCAGGTTGTCGCCATACTCAAGCACGGCACGCTCGACGGTGCCCACGCGACGGCGAGCGTCGGCAATGGCGAGTTCCTGCGCCGCGGCCCTCATGCGGCGGCTACGCTCGGCCATAACCTCGGGCGGCAACTGGTCGGGCATATCGGCAGCAAGGGTACCAGGACGCTTGCTATAGTGAAACACGTGCATGCGCGAAAAGCCCACGCGGCGGCACAGAGCCAGCGACTCCTCAAACTCCTCGTCCGTCTCACCGGGAAAACCGACGATGACATCGCACGAAAGAGACACCTGGGGCAAGTTGGTGCGAATCATGCGCACCGTCTCCTCAAAGGCCTCGGCGCTATAGGGACGGCCCATGCGACGCAGTGTCCTGGTGCAGCCGGACTGCACGGGCAGGTGCAAAAACGGGGCGATGCGCTGCGGATGGCGCGCCATGACCTTAAGCAGGGACTCGGAGATATCCATGGGCTCGACCGAGGAAATGCGCACATGCGGAATGGACGTGCGCTCCATGATCGCCTCGAGCAGCTCATCGATCTCGACGTGTTCATCAGTCGCGCTCTTGCCATCGTAGGCGCCCAGGTTCACACCCGTCAGCACCACCTCGGGCACGCCGGCCTCCTGTGCCTCGCGAACTTGCTCGAGCACGGACTCGACCGGCACGGAGCGCTCGGGGCCGCGGGCCTTCCACACAATGCAATAGGTGCAACGATGGTTGCAGCCGTCCTGGATCTTCACGCCCAGACGCGAGCGACCGAGTGCGTCGACAGCCTCGCCGTCGCTGCAGGCGGGAACGTCATCGGACTCAACGCCCAGCACCTCACAGACGCGTTCGGCGACATCGATCTTGGACGGCTCGGCGATCACGCGGTCCGAGAACTCCAGCAGCTCCTCGGGATGCAGATTGACCACGCATCCGGTCACGACCACATAGGGCTCGTTTGGATAGGCCAGCGCATGGCGAACGGCCTTACGGGTCTTGGCCTCGGCCTCGCCCGTAACGGCACAGGTGTTAATGACGATCAGCTCAGCATCCTGAGGCTCCACCATCGCAAAGCCCAGGCGCATTAGATCGGCAGTGATACGGTCGGACTCAACCCGGTTGACACGGCAGCCGAGGTTGACGACAGAGATATGAGGTGCGAGCACGCGGGCTCCTTAATCGAGGATATCGTCGAGGGCACTCTTGATACGGTCGGTCACGGATTTCTTACCGGATGCGACGTCATCGCCCATCTCGTCGGCAAAGGCGCGAAGCAGCTCGCGCTGCTTATTGGAAAGGTTCGTGGGGACGAGCACGCGCAGCTGAACGATCAGACGGCCGCGCGAGCCGCCACCGCCGATACGGGGCATACCGTAGTTGCCAACGCTCACGGTGTCGCCGTACTGCGCACCGGCGGGGACGCACACCTTGACGACCTCGTCAGGCATAATGTCCTCGACCTCGATCTCGCAGCCGAGCGCAGCCTGCGCAATCGAGATATCGCTCACGAGATACAGGTCGTCGCCGTTGCGCTTAAAACGCTCGTGGTCGGCGACACGCACGTTGACGATCAGGTCGCCCGACGGCTCGCCGCGAAGGCCGGCCTCGCCAAAGCCACTCACGCGCAGCTGGCGACCGGTCGATACACCGGCGGGAATATCGATGTCAATCTTTTCGTGAGAAGGCGTGCGGCCCTGGCCATCACAGGTCTCGCAGGGATGGTCGATGACCGTGCCTTCGCCGTGGCAGTCGGGACAGGGCGAAGAGGACTGAACCTGGCCCAGGAACGAGCGCTGGACCGTCGTGACATAGCCCGTGCCGTGGCAGCGGCTGCACTGCTTTTCCTGTGCACCCTCGGCCCTGCCGGTGCCGTTGCAATCCTCGCAGGGGGCAAGGCGGTCATAGCTGATCGTCTTTTTGCAACCGAGCGCCGCCTCCTCAAGGGTCACCGAAAGGGAGATGGCCATATCGCGGCCGCGACGACGCTCGCGGCGATTTCGGGCGCCACCGCCGGCACCGCCGCCAAAGAACGACGAGAAGAGGTCATCCATGCCCATGCCGCCAAAGATATCGTTGATATCGACGTAGCCCGAGCCGCCAGGGCCGTCCGCGGTGCCGTAACGGTCGTAGTTAGCACGCTTCTGCTCGTCGGAAAGAACGGAATAAGCCTCGTTGAGCTCTTTGAACTTGGCCTCGGCCTCAGGGTCGTCCGAAACGTCCGGGTGTACGGTACGGGCCTTCTTTAGAAACGCGCGCTTAATCGTCCGCGCGTCGGCATCCTTGTCGACGCCAAGTACCTCGTAGTAATCCCTATTTTCCGACACGACCGAATCCTTCCGACTTTCATTATTGTCACAGTGCGTCCTATACCCAAGCTGGGCCGGCCGCAAACAGAGGGCTAGATGTTATTGCATTCCGTAAGGCGAAAGCATGGCACGCTGCGAGCAGCTCGCAAACCAAACAGACACGAGCGCAAACATAAATCCGTTGGCAAAACCATTGGCAAACTGCATCGCGCCGCGCTTCCACCACAGCAGGCTGCGGTGCAGCACGCCGTCCGAGACCACCATAAACAGGCCCATGGCAAACGGAATAAAGCACATCACGGCAAAGGCCGAGAACACGCCCGAGATGGCCGATAGCACCAAAAACGGCGCCACGATGCCCATCAGGTAAAAACCGGTACGGGCCTTGCCTTCCAGACGCTCGGCCTCAACATGGGCCCGACCGACCAGGTCACCGCCAGAGGCGCCGTTGGTGCCGGCGTGACCCATGCCGCCAATACGGACCTCGTCGCCATCGTGCGTGCCGGCGGGAAACTCAATCGTCTGCTCGGAGGTCACACGGACACGGCCGCTGCCGCCGCAATCGGGACAGGGGTCGGCGACGACCTTACCGGAACCGCCGCACTCGGGGCAGACCGACTGGAACGTGCCGGCACCAAACAGAAAGGACAGGTCGACATCGATGTGGCCGCGACCGCCGCAGCTCGGACAGGTATGTGCATGCTCGGACGAAACAGAGCCCGAACCGCCGCAGTGACCACAGGTATCGAAGCGCGTATAGCGGACGGTCTTGCGGGCACCGCCCTTGGCCTCCTTGGCGTCGAGCTTAATATCGACGACCACGTTGGCGCCGTTCTCGGGATTATAGGCAGCCTGCCCGCGACGCGGCTGGCCCCAGGTGCCACCAAAGGGAAAGCCGCCCTCAAAGGGATTGCCATAGCCTGCGCTGCCGGCGTAGCCGCCGCCATAGGGAGAAGCCGTAGGAGCGCCGGCGAAGGGATTGCCCGAACGCATGGCGTCGTAGCGCGCACGCTTCTGCTCGTCCGAAAGCACGGCGTAAGCCTCGGAAACCTCTTTAAACTTTTCCTCGGCATCCGGTTCTTTGTTGACGTCCGGATGGAGCTTGCGGGCCTTTTGCTGGAAGGCCTTCTGTATATCACGCGAGGTGGCGTCCTTGGAGACACCCAAAATCTCGTAGTAATCTTTTTCGTTCATCGTCGCCATGCGCGGCAACCTCCTGCTCACAGCAGCGTATATATTGCGGTAATTCTACCCGAGCGGCCTAAGCTAGACCCCAAAACAGCTCGAACAGCACATTTCCATCGAGCCAGCCCAAGTGGGTGGGCGCTAAACGGGCGTGGGCACGACCTGCGATAACGTCTTTCGAGGCGACGCACCCCGCATGCCCCTCGACATAATCGGGCACCCAAGTGGCAAGACCCAACTCGAGCGCACGGTCACAGGCCGCCGCCAGCTCGTCTGCAGCGATCACACTTGCCGAGCGAACCAAAAGATCGGGTCCAATGCCACGCGTCATGCGGCAGGCGAGCATCAAATCCTCGGCCGCAGCCTCGCGCTGCGACAGATACTCGGCATCAAACGTCATCGCGGCATCGTCGCGTTGCACCAAGCGCACGCGATACGCATCGCCGCGAGTAGGCACGTCGGGAAACAACCCGGCCAGGCGATCGAAATCCTCGGCGTCGAGCATACCGGCGGCAGAGCGACCCAAGCCCAGATAGCCCTGTCCGGTCCAATAGGCAATGTTGTGGTCACACTCATGGCCGTCGAGCGCGTAGCTTGCCACCTCATACGGGTGATAGCCGGCCGCACCCAGGCACTCACGCGCCACATCCATGCATGCAGCCTGAAAATCCTCGTCGGGCTCGAGCGACTCGTCGCGACACGCCATGCGGTAGAGCGGCGTACCCTCCTCGAGCGTGAGCGGGTACACAGACACATGATGCGGCGCCGCCGCCAACACGCCATCGAGCGTGCACTGCCAGCTTACTGCGGTCTGCCCGGGAAGTCCGCACATCAGGTCGCAGGACACATCGAGCCCTGCGTCCTTAACCGTCGTGATGGCAGCGAGCGCCCGATCGGCATCGTGGATACGGCCAATCGCGGCAAGCTCGGCGTTGTCGAGGGTCTGAACTCCCAGAGAAATGCGCGTGACGCCCACCCCGGCAAGCGCCACGGCAAGCTGCGAAGTTAACGACTCAGGATTGGCTTCGCAGGTAAACTCAACGGGCTTACACCACGCAGAGATACGCCGGGCAAGTTCTACCAGACGCTCCCCCGCCAGCGACGGCGTGCCGCCGCCAACATAGACGGTGCGGATGCCCTCGAGCGCTCCGGCGTCGCCAAAGGCATCGAGGCGCGCATACAGCTGCTCAAAATAGGCATCGAGCGCAGCGCTCAGGTCGCACGGAGCAAAACGGCGCGAGTCAAAGTCACAGTACCTACACTTTTGGGCGCAAAACGGCACGTGCACGTACAGCGCGGTAACGGCCACCGTTAGGCCTCCAGCGGATGAGCGGGCACCGACTCGCCGGCGGCAAGTGCGGCCTCGCAGGCCACCACATCGCGCTCGATATCATCGACCAATGCCATGAACTCCTCGTATGTGGAGCAGCGCACCACTTGGGCGCGCCAGGCGGCAGCATGGGGCATGCCCTTTAGATACCAGCTTGCGTACGTGCGGGCACGCGACATAAGCGGCAGCAGCTCGTGCGTGAGCGTCAGGTGCTCGCGCAGGGCATCCAAGCGCTCGCGTGAGGAGCGAGAGGGCACCGGCGTAGCGTCGAGTGCAAGGGCACGGGCATCGCCGAACACCCAGGGATTGCCATAGATACCGCGCGCGATAAACACGGCGCTGGCACCCGAGCTGCGCAGACGCTCCGCCGCATCCTCGGCCGAGAACACGTCGCCCGAACCGATAACGGGAATCTCGACGGCGTCGGCCACCTCATCGACGACCGACCAATCGGCCTGACCCGTATAGAGTTGTGTGGCGCAGCGGCCATGCACCGCCACCGCAGATGCACCTGCTCCCTCGAGCATCTGGGCAAACGTCGCGGCATTGCGATCTTCGGCGTAAAAGCCCTTACGGATCTTTACGGTCACGGGCACGTGCGCCGCGCCCACCGCTGCCTCGACAATCTTCTCTGCCAGCTCGGGCGTGCGCATAAGCGCCGAGCCCTCGCCCTTGGTGACAACCTTGCGAGCTGGGCAGGCCATGTTGATATCAATCAAAGACAGGCGAGCGCCCACACGTTCCTCGACGGCAGCGACGGCACTCGCAAACTGATCGGGCTTGGAACCAAAGAGCTGCACGCAGATTTGCTGCTCCTCGTCGGCCGGCAGCACCAGACGCCACGTCTTATTGCTGGCATAGGCAAGGCCTGCCACGCTCACCATCTCGCTATAGGCAAGATTGGCACCACGACGACGGCACATAATGCGATAGGCGGGGTCGGTTACGCCCGCCATGGGAGCCATAAGGAACGGCTGCTCGGCATAGGCACCCAGCAGCCGCTTGCTGTATTCAGAAAGCGCCATGAACTTAATCGTCCACCTTGAGAATCGCCATAAAGGCCTCCTGCGGAACCTCGCCCGAGCCGATGGCCTTCATGCGCTTCTTGCCCTCTTTCTGCTTTTCGAGCAGCTTGCGCTTACGCGAGATATCGCCACCGTAGCACTTGGCCAAAACGTCCTTGCGGCGCGCCTTGACGGTGGAGCGGGCGATGATCTTGTTGCCGATAGCGCCCTGAATAGGCACCTCGAACAGCTGGCGGGGGATAATCTCCTTGAGCTTGTCGCACAGACCGCGTGCCAGGCCATAGGCCTTGTCCTTGTGCACGATAAACGAAAGCGCGTCCACCTCGTCGCCCGAAAGCAAAATATCGAGCTTGACGAGCTCGGAGGGACGATACTCGCTGAACTCATAGTCGAGCGAGGCATAGCCCTTGG
>URYW01000041.1 GCA_900552145.1 uncultured Collinsella sp.
TATACAATACGTATCCAAATGATGGTTGGTTTGCGTACCAGCATGAGAAGGCTAAGAGCGCTAAAAGTGCTACAACCAGAAGTGCATTCAGGACAAATCGTTTGCTTTTCATCGATCGCTCCTTCCGGGTGAATCTTATATGCAATTATACAGCAGTCCTTTTTCAAAGGATCGCGCAGTACTAAATAACGTGCACTTTCGCTGGAGGGTCGCTGTTTGGCGACCCTCTTTTTTGCACTTGCGCGGCGGGATGGTAATATCGTTACGTTTGAACTGTTTCGATGTGAAACCGAGGAGATTCCCTCTATGAGTGCTGACTACCCGTCAATGACTACGGCCGAGATCCGCTCCAAGTTCCTCAACTTCTTTGAGGAGCGCGGTCTTAAGCTCTATCCTTCTTCGTCCCTCGTCCCCGACGATCCTTCACTGCTGCTTGCCAACGCCGGCATGAACCAGTTTAAGGAGTACTACCAGGGCAAGAAGACCATGAAGGAGATCGGCGCGATCTCCTGCCAGAAGTGCGTCCGCACCAACGACATCGACTGCATCGGCGAGGACGGCCGTCACCTGTCGTTCTTCGAGATGCTCGGCGATTTCTCTTTTGGCGGCGTCTCCAAGGAGCAGGCTTGCGCCTGGGCCTTTGAGCTCATCACCAAGGAGTTCAAGCTGCCGCTCGACCGCCTGTACTTTACCGTCTTTACTGAGGACGACGAGACCCACGACGTGTGGCGTTCTCTGGGCGTTGCCGAGGACCACATCTCCCGCTTGGGCGAGGACGACAACTTCTGGGCCGCTGGCCCCACCGGCCCCTGCGGTCCGTGCTCCGAGATCTACTTTGACATGGGCGAGGAGGTCGGTTGCGGCAGCCCCGACTGCAAGCCCGGCTGCGACTGCGACCGCTTCCTTGAGTTCTGGAACCTCGTGTTTACCCAGTACGACCGTCAGGAGGACGGCTCCATGCCGGAGCTGCCGCACCGCAACCTCGATACGGGCATGGGCCTGGAGCGCATGGCCGCTATCATGCAGCACAAGACTGCTAACTACGACGGCGATCTGATGCAGCATCTCATCAAGCTGGGCGAGGGGATCAGCGGCAAGACCTATGACGCCGATGATTACTCCGGCGCCAGCCGCTCGCTGCGCATCATCGCCGATCACTCCCGTGCCGTCGACTTTATGATTTCCGACGGCATCCTCCCCGGTAACGAGGGTCGCGAGTACGTCCTTCGCCGTCTGCTCCGCCGTGCCGTGTTCCACGGTCGCCTGCTGGGTATCGAGGGTGCCTTCCTGACCAAGTTCATCGACGAGGTCAACGCTCAGATGGGCGAGGCCTATCCTGAGCTGCTCAAGAACGTCGCGCTCGTCAAGGGTATCGTCGCCTCCGAGGAGGAGCGTTTCTCCACGACGCTCGACAACGGTCGCGTCTACCTGGATGAGGCCCTGGCAGCGCTTGCCGAGGGTGCTGTGCTTCCGGGCGATGTTGCCTTTAAGCTGCACGACACCTTTGGTTTCCCCATCGACCTGACCGTCGAGATCGCCGGCACCGCTGGCCACGATGTCGACATGGACGGCTTTACCGCCTGCATGGAGGACCAGAAGGCCCGCGCCCGCGCTAACGCAAAGGGCGATGCCTGGGGCAGCTTCAACGATGTGTGGGTCGAGCTTTCCGACAAGGTCGCAGCGACCGAGTTCGACGGCTATGACAACGATGTGATCGATGGCGCCAAGGTTGTCGCCATCGTGCGCAACGGCGAGTCCGTCGAGTCCGCTGCCGCCGGCGAGGACGTCGAGGTCGTGCTCGACCGCACCCCGTTCTACGCCGAGATGGGTGGCCAGCAGGGCGATGCCGGAAAGCTTTCCGCCGAGGGCGTTGTTCTTACCGTTTCCGATACCAAGAACCACAACGGCCTGTATGCCCACGTCGCGCACGTTGCCGAGGGCACGCTGACCGTCGGTGCCGCTGTGACCGCCGCGCTCGACGCCGAGCGCCGTGGCTTCCTGCGCCGCAACCACACCGCCACGCACCTGCTCGACGCCGCCCTTAAGCAGGTCCTGGGCGAGCACGTCTCCCAGGCCGGCTCGCTGGTGACGCCCGAGCACCTGCGCTTTGACTTTACACACTTCGAGGCCCTGTCCTCCGAGCAGCTCAAGGCTGTCGAGGACCTGGTCAACCAGCAGATCTTCGCTTCCAAGCCGGTCGTGACCCGTGTCATGGGCATCGACGAGGCTAAGGCTGCCGGCGCTGTCGCCCTGTTTGGCGAGAAGTATGGCGACGTCGTCCGCGTTGTCTCCGTGGGCGCTGAGGACCAGCCGTTCTCCCGCGAACTCTGCGGTGGCACACACGCTGCCAACACCGCCGAGATCGGCCTGTTCAAGATCATTTCCGAGTCCTCCACGGGCTCCAATGTCCGCCGTATCGAGGCCGTGACCTCTAAGGGTGCCCTCGACTATATGGCCGACCGCCTGGCACTCGTTGACGCCGCTGCTACTGCGCTCAAGTGCCGCGTCGACGAGGTTCCCGCTCGCGTGGAGAACCTGCAGGCCGAGCTGCGCGAGACGTCCAATAAGCTCAAGAAGGCTCTGACCGGTGGCTCCTCCGACGCCATTTCCAGTGCCATCGAGGGTGCTGTCGAGCTCGGCGGCTACAAGCTCGTCGTCGCTGAGCTCCAGGGCCTTGAGGCTGCCGACCTGCGCAACGTATGGGATACCGTGCATCAGAAGGTCGCCGGCCCTGTCGCTTGTGTCGTCGCCAGCGTGACTGAGAAGGGCACTCCGGCCCTGCTCGCCGCCGGCTCCGATGACGCCGTGAAGGCCGGGTTCCACGCCGGTAACGTGATCAAGCAGATCGCGGGCCTGGTTGACGGTCGCGGTGGTGGCCGTCCCAACATGGCCCAGGCCGGTGGCAAGAACGCTGCCGGTATCGCCGATGCCCTCGCGGCCGCTAAGACCGCACTCGGCGCCTAAGAATCTAAGAAGTCACTGTGGTCGCGCTTGCGCTGGACATAGGGGAGACCAGGATCGGCATCGCCGTCTCGAGCCGTGATGGCAAGATGGCGATGCCCGTCAAGGTGCTTCCGGCTGCCGAGGTCACCGGTATGGCCAAGACGTTCCGCTACCTGGTTGAGGACTATGAGCCCGACATCCTGGTAAGCGGACGTCCCCTGACCATGGCCGGTGAGCCCGGCCCTCAGGCCGTGCGCGTTGCCGCTGTGGCGCAAGAGATTGCCGACGAGCTCGATCTTCCGTTGGAGTTTGAGGACGAGCGTCTGTCCTCGCAAGAGGCCAAGCGTATCCTGCGCGAGCAGGGACTCAACGAAAAGCAGATGAGGGGCAAGATCGACATGATTGCCGCCAGCCTGTTTTTGCAGACGTGGCTCGATCGTAAAAACGAGGAGGTTTCGCATGCCTAGTGCTTCCGATCCGCGCCAGCCGAATCGTACACAGCAGCCGGCGTCGCGCCCTGCCCAGCCTGGCCAGCGTCCGGCACAGCCGACGCAGCGCGCAGCTCAGCCTGCCGCGCGCCCGGCGCAGTCCTTCTCTCGTTCGGCCCAACCTGTTCAACGGACGGGTCAGCAGCCTTCTGCTCGTTCGGTTCAGCATTCGGCTTCTCACGCGGTTCAGCAGCCCACTGCTCGTACGGCCCAGCCTGCAGGCGGCACCCGCTTTAAGCAGCAGGCACCTACCCAGCGAACGCAGGCCCCCCAATCGCATTCGCATCACGCTCGTGGTTCGCATGGCGTTGCTCCGGCGACCCGCTCGAGCTACAACACGCATGCTCGTCGCGGTGCTCAAAAGAAAAGCTCCCCGGTGCCTATGATTATCGGTGGCGTTGTTGCCGTGCTTGCGCTTGTCGCGATCGTTTTCTTTGTCGTGCCAGCCGTCAAGGGCTTCTTTGGCGGTGAGGGTGCGAAAGTCGTTGCAGGCCAGCAGGTTACTATCACGATTCCCGATGGTGCCTCGGGTGACAGCATCGCTTCGATTCTCTCCGAGAACCATATCGTAGAAAATCCCAAGGATTACTATGCGGCGGTGAAAAAGCTCAACGCCGATATGTCGCTCAAGCCTGGTGATTATTCGTTCACCACACTCATGGATGCGACCAAGGTTGTTCAGCAGCTCATGAAAGGCCCCAACGCGGGCTCCAATACGCTGACTATCCCTGAGGGCCTGACGGTCGATCAAGTCGCCGACCGTGTGGCCCAGGCCTACGACAGCATCTCTAAGGAAGACTTCCTCAACCAGGCCAACGCCTCCAACTACGTGGACGACTATAGCTTCCTTAAGGGCGCCGCCAACGATTCGCTCGAGGGTTTCTTGTTCCCCAAGACCTATTCGCTGGGCGATTCGCCGACGGCCGATGACGTGATTCGCGCTATGCTCGATCAGTTTAAGACCGAGTACAAGTCGCTTGACTTTGCGAGCTGCGAAGCCAAGATCAAGGAACGCTACGGTGTGGAGATGTCCGACTACGACATCGTCAACTTGGCCTCTATCGTTGAGCGCGAGGGCCTCAACGCCGATCAACGTGCGCATGTGGCCTCGGTTTTCTACAACCGCCTTGCCGGCAAGCTCGACGGTCTGCGCTATCTCAATAGCGATGCGACTATGATGTATGTCACCGGTGGCGAGGTTACCGCCGACGACCTGCAGAGCGATAGTCCGTATAACACCTATAAGCATGAGGGTCTGCCACCCACGCCCATCTGCTCTCCGTCGCTCGAGGCACTCAAGGCCACGCTTGAGCCGACCGACTCCGATGACCTGTATTTCTACATTACGCAGGACGAGGAGTACTTCTCGCAAACCTACGAAGAGCATCAACAGTCTTGGAATTAGCATGAGGATTTTTAGCCCCAAACGTTACGTTGCCTCGGTCGATCGCATCGACCTTAATACCCTGTGGGCCGACGGCAAACGCGCCATTCTGCTCGATCGCGATAACACCCTGGTGCCGCGCGACACCGAGCAGGTTCCCGCCGCGGTTTCCGCTTGGCTCGATACCGCCCGCGCCAAAGGCTTTAAGCTGTGCATGGTGTCCAACAACTGGCATCGCGACCAGGTCATGGCATCAGCACGCGAGCTGGGACTCGAGGCCATCAGCCACGCCATGAAGCCGGCACCGTTTGCCCTCAAGGCGGGTCTTAAGCGCCTCGGCGCCACGGCCGACGAGGCGGTGCTGATCGGTGATCAGCTCTACACGGACGTGTGGAGCGGCAACTTCGCCGGCGTCGATACCATCCTGGTAAAGCCGCAGGCCACGCAGGACCTGTGGTATACGCAGATCTTCCGTATCTTTGAGCGCCGGGCCCTGCGCGACCTTCCCTGCGAGGAATAGGTCTCGTCATGTCCCAGCACACCAAACACGGCTGCGACCATATCTTCTTTATCGGCTTTTTGGGCGCGGGCAAATCGACGCTCGCGCGCAACGTCGGCACTATGTTCAAGCGGCGTTTTATCGATACCGACCGCCTAGTCGTCCGCCGTTGCGGCAAGTCGGTAACCGAGATTTTTGAGACCGAGGGTGAGGATCGTTTTCGCGAGCTCGAGACCTCGGCGCTCCGTTCGCTCCAAAGCGAGCGCAGTCTGTTGGTTTCGTGCGGTGGCGGTATCGTCGAGACGCCGGTGAATATTGAGCTGATGCACGAAATGGGTACGTGCGTGTACCTCGAGGGCGACTTTGAGGATTCGATTCGCCAGATTCGTCGGTCCGACACGCGCCCCGATTTCCGCTCGCCCGAGCATGCCGCGCGCTTGTTTGAGCATCGCCGTCCGCTGTATCGCCAGGCCGCCGATATTACCCTTGATATTCGCAACAAGTCCTTCGAGGACGTTTCCTACCTTTGTGCCGAGATGCTTTTGGAGCGTGGACTGCTATGATTCGCCGCCAACTGATCAATTTCCAAAACCGCAGCGTCGATGTCCGTGTCGGATTGGGCGAGTTCGATGAGCTGTCGCGTATGTTTGCCTCGGCTGTGGGCAAGCCTAAGCGCGCGATGGTGGTTTGGAACTCCGCCTCGTCAGAACGTTTTGATGAGGTCGTCGAGCATGCGCTGGTCGACGCCGGTTTTGCCGTGTCGCAGTTCTCCCCTGAGGTTTCGCCTGCTGGTGCCACGCTGGCCGATGCCGATGCTATCTTTGGCGCCTTGTCTGCCTCCGGCATTACCTGCGACGATCTGGTTGTCGCCGTTGGCGATGCCGCAACCTGCTCGGTTGTTAGCTGGTGCGCCAACCAGTGGTGTGGCCGAACCGAGTGCGCGCTGCTGCCGACGACCTTCGACGCCATGCTCACGGTCGCGACGACCATGAAGCCGCTCATTGCCTCGTCGGCCAATGCGCTTCCCGCTATCGCGCTCCGTCCCGAACCGGGCTTGGTCGTGTGTGACCTCGACCTTGTTCGCGAGGCGGACCCCGAGGACCTCAAGCTCGGCTATGTGGTACTTGTTGGCACCATGCTTTCGAGCAGTAAGTCCCGTTGGAATCAGTTTACTGAGACCGTCCCCGAGATTCTCGCGGGCGAGGAGGTCGCGCTCGTCAATGCCGTTCAATGGTCTCAGACTGCCCGCAAGGACGTACTGATGGCCACGAACCCGAGCGCTCGCCATGCGCTCGATTTTGGCAAGACGGGGGAGCGTACCCTGCGCGCCTGCTTGGGCGATGCCGCTTCGCAGGCCCCTGCCTACCAGCTGTTGTCCGAGGGCATTCGCTTTGAGGCACGCCTAGCACATGATGCCTGCGATTTCGATATCGATTACGTCTTTGAGGTCGATGACTGCTTGGAGGACTTTGGTATCGAGGAACTTGCCTTCGATCTGGAGCCTGCCGCATATATCGAGGAGTTCCGCAAGCAGCAGTTTGCACGCTCGAACCGCAGCATGTTGCCGCTGCCCGCGGCACTCGGCGCCATTCGCCTAACGAACGTTGAGGATGAGGTTCTTGAGCGCCATGCTCACGCCTACTTGGCTTCTCGTAAAGAACTTCTCTAAGATTTATTGACTTCCATCGTCTTTCGTATCATGTTGAGGGGCGGGTTTCCAATCGGTTGCGGATCGCATGCGATTCCGTCGTTCGGTTGAGACCCGTCCCGTCTATATAGAGACAACAAGAAAGGAATCTGCATGTCTGAGTTTGCTGCCGGTCCTGCCGGTCGTATCGAGCGTGTCCGTGCCCTTATGGTCGAGCGTGGCTACGACGCCATCGTGGTGCGCGACGAGGCCAACCTTCGTTGGCTTACGGGCGTTAAGGGCGTCTTCGACTACACCTTCGAGTTCCCGCACGCTGCGTTTATTACGGCCGACCAGTGCCTGTTCCACACCGACTCGCGCTACCTCAACAGCTTTGAGGAGAACACGCCCGCCGGCAGCCCCTGGGTCTTCGACATGGACGAGGGCACCATCCCCGGCTGGGTCGCCGGCAAGATTGCGGCTAACAAGTGCCGTGTCTGTGCTGTCGAGGACGATATGCAGATTAACTTCTACCAGGGTATTCAGCGCGGCCTGGAGGATCGCTCCGTTGCCTGCATGCTGCCGCTGATGCACGACGACATTCGCAAGATGCGCGCCATCAAGGATGCCGAGGAGATCGAGCTTATGCGCCACGCACAGTCGATCACCGACGCCGCCTTCCAGCACATGCTCGGCTTTATTAAGCCTGGCATGACCGAGAAGCAGGTTCGTAACGAGCTCGAGAACTTTATGTTCGCCAACGGCGCAGACAGCCTTGCCTTCGGCTCCATCGTGGCGAGCGGTCCCAACACCGCCAACCCGCATGCCGTGCCGAGCGACCGCGTGATCGAGAAGGGCGATTTCGTTCTCATGGATTATGGCGCGGGCTATTGCGATTACCGCTCCGACATGACGCGCACTGTCGTGATGGGCGAGCCCACCCAGGAGCAGCTCGACCTGTACGCACTCGTGCGCCGCACGCACGAGGAGTGCGTCGCCGCCATCCATCCGGGCGTTGAGGGTAACGACATCTTCAAGCTTTCCAAGAAGATCATCGGCGATGCCGGCTATGGCGATTACTACAATCATGGCCTGGGCCACGGCGTCGGTATTGACATCCACGAGCTGCCCAACTTCAACCGCAGCAAGAACACCATCGAGATCGGCTCGGTTGTCACCATGGAGCCCGGCGTTTACCTGCCCGGCGTGGGCGGCGTGCGCCTGGAGGATTACGGCGTGGTCACCGAGAACGGCTACGAGCCTTTCACCAAGACCCCGCACGACCTGCACGTCATCGATTGCTAGCCCATTTCGATAGATTTTTGGGGCGGGGCGTCCGGATCGATTCGGACGCCCCGCGTTCTCTTTTTATGCGCTCGCCGCAGGCGCCGTCTGCAAGTGTATAATTTCTGTCGTATGTAATTTGGACGCTTGTGCGTTCTGCCCATAACAAGAAAGGTCGCTATGCCTACCATTTCTACCGCCGACTTCAAGAACGGCCTCGGTCTCCGTATCAAGGACAAGGTCTACACCATCGTCGAGTTCCAGCATGTCAAGCCGGGCAAGGGCGGCGCGTTTGTGCGCTACAAGACCCGCGACATCAAGAGCGGCCGAGTCGTCGAGAACACCTGCAACGCCGGCACCAAGTTCGAGAGCGTCATGCTCACCACCCGTGAGTTCCAGTACCTCTACAACGATGGCACCGACTACATCTTCATGGACAACGAGTCCTATGAGCAGGTTCCCGTTCCCGAGGACATGGTGGGCGAGAACTCCAAGTGGCTGCGCGAGAACGACATCTGCCAGCTGCTCTTCGCCGACGATGAGCTCATGGGCGTGACCCCGCCGATGTTCATCGAGACCACCATCGTCCAGACCGACCCGGGCTTTAAGGGCGACACCGTCCAGGGTTCCACCAAGCCGGCCACGATCGACACCGGCGCTGTCATCCAGGTCCCCATGTACCTCAACGAGGGCGAGGTCATCAAGGTTGACACCCGCGACGGCAAGTTCGTCTCCCGCGTCTAGCAACCAACTCTTCTAGGAGGACTCATGCCCCAGGAAATCAAGATTGACGGCATCGGCATTTCGCCCGATGTTCTGACCGCCATCGTCTCGCGCGCCGTGTCGGATGTCGAGGGCATCGCCTCCGTTGGCGTCAAGGACCTTGCCACCAACCTTGTCTCCATGATGCTCTCGTCCAAGGCCCCGGCTTCTGAGCCGGCGGTCGAGGCCGAGGTCGTCGGCGACAAGCTCGCACTCACCGTGCGCGTCGTGGTGTTCTTTGGCTATCCGTTCAAGAAACTCGCCGAGGCCGTTCGCGCCGCCGTGGTCGCCGCCATCGATGCCCAGGTGGGCGTTGAGGTTGAGCGTGTTGACGTTTGCATCGACGGCCTCGTTTTCCCCAAGGAGTAACCTTTGAGCCTTAAGGTTTATCGCGGGCGTACGCTTGCCCGCAGTCAGGCGCTGCAGCTGCTGTTCCAGGCCGAGGCCACGGACAGTCCGCTCGAGCGCGTCCTCGAGGGCGATTTCCTGATCTCGAAGGGTCCCCTCGAACCCTATGCGCTGGAGCTTTGCCGCGGTGCCTACGAGCATATCGACCGCATCGACTGCGCTCTGCGCTCCGTTGCCAAGAACTGGGATCTTATGCGCATGCCCGGCGCCGACCGCAATCTGCTGCGTATCGCCGTTTACGAGATGCGTTTCCTCACCGACGAGGAGGTCTCGGACGCCATCGTGATCAACGAGGCTGTCGAGCTTGCCAAGGCCTATGGCACCGACCAGTCCGCGTCGTTCGTCAACGGCGTGCTGGGCAAGATCGCTCGCAGCGAGGAGCTGCCGGGTGAGAACCTGTACCAGGAGCTGCTAGCCGAAGATCGCGCCCGCGAGGAGGCCCAGGCTGCCGAGGCTGCCGCAAAGGTTGCGGTTGCTCAGGCTGAGGCTGGCGTGCTGGCCGAGGATGCGGATGCCGCCGGGGCTGACATCGACTCCGTCGAGGAGTAGTCATGCCAGAGGGTGCTGTCCGTAACTTCGACGAGATCTCGGACCGCTTGGACCAGATTATCGCTACCGTTCGCTCCAAGGATACCTCCTTGGAGCGTTCGCTCGATTTGTTAGACGAGGCGATTGAGCTGGGCTCCCGCGCGGTCGATATGGTCGACAAGTTTGAGTTGACGCCGCGTGAGGCCGACAAGCTCGAGCAGGAATACGATGAGGATGCGGCAAACGAATCCCAGGATAGCTAGGCCGCATTTCCGGATACGAATGGTTGATGGCATTCATGAAACGCGTGCGTCTTGATGACGAACTGATTTCACAGGGCATCTGCGCCGATCGCGCGGATGCCCTTCGCACTCTTATGGCCGGCTTGGTCTCGAGTGGCGGCGAGCGCTTGACTTCGCCGGGCCTTAAGGTGATCCCAGGCCTGCCGCTGCACGTGAAGGGGCGCATTCCCTATGTTGGCCGCGGCGGACTTAAGCTCGAAGGTGCGCTTGATGCTTTTGGCATCAATCCGACGGGCCTTGCCTGTCTGGATGTGGGCTGCTCTACCGGCGGCTTTACCGATTGTCTGCTCAAGCGCGGAGCTGCGACCGTTGTCTCGGTGGACGTGGGTCGCGCCCAGTTCGATTGGTCGTTGCGTCAGGACGATCGCGTGATGCTGCATGAGCGCACAAACGTGACGCAGCTGCCTGAGCTTGGCTATGCCGGCGCCATCGACCTGGCTGTGTGTGATGTCTCGTTTACCAGCATCGCGAACATTATCGATGCGGTGCTGGCGTGCCTGGCGCCTACGGGTGCATTCTGCACGCTCGTAAAGCCGCAGTTTGAGGCTCCGGCGGCGCTGGTGGGCGAGGGCGGCATTGTGACCGATCCCGCCGTGCGCCGCGATACACTCGTGGCGGCGGTTGAACTCTTTGCTGCCAAGGGCCTCTTCCCGGTCGATGTGTGCGTGTCACCCATTCATGGTGCCAAGGGCAACGTTGAGTTTTTCCTGTACGGCACGAGATTTGACCCCGGCGACCGCTCGCAAGACGAGCTGCAATTCCAGGTATCGGTTATGAGCGAGAAAGCTGCAATGCTATGAAGGTCTTTCTGGTTCCCAATTATTACAAGCAAGAGGCGGTCGAGAGCGGCTTGATGCTCGAGCTTTGGCTGACGCGCCAGGGCTATGAAGTCGCATGGGCTGCCGACCAGCGATCGAAGATTCAAAGCACGCCTGATATTGATGGCTCCGATCTGGTCATTACGCTCGGCGGGGACGGTACGTTGCTGCGCGCTGCCCGCATCCTCAACCATCGCGAGATTCCTATCCTCGGTCTTTCCTATGGTCACCTGGGCTTTTTAACTGCTGCGAGTCCCGAGGAGCGCGACATTCTGCAGGTCGTGAGCGACGCCCTGTCCGGCGAGCTGCATGTGAGCCGTCGCGCCACCATCGCTGCGGATATCGTGTCCGTGCGCGAAGACGGTACGAAGGATGTCGTGCGCACGTTCGCCCTCAACGACATGGCGCTCACGCGCGGCCCCCTGTCCGATATGGTCGAGTTTGACATCACGGTGTCCGGCCACCATATCGATCGCCTGCGTGGCGACGGCGTGGTCGTGTCCACGGCGACCGGCTCCACTGGCTATGCACTATCCGCAGGCGGCCCCATCGTGAGCCCCGACTATACGGGCATGGTCTGCGTACCCATTGCGCCGCACACCATTCAGGCTCGTGCCTTTTTGACTTCGCCGAGTGATGTCGTCGAGATCTTTATGTCTGATGACCGTCCGAGTGTTCCGGCGATTGCTATCGATGGACAGTTTATTACCTGCGACGGCACCGTTGAGAGCGTGGCTGTGCGCCGCGGGCCCGGAGATGTGCTGCTCCTCGATTACGGCCCCGAGAGCTTCTATAACTCGGTGAGCCGCGTTTTCTACGGAGTCCGTCATGATCGATGAGCTGCAGGTTTCTAACATTGCACTCATTCGCGAGGCGACGCTGGTTCCGAGCGCGGGCCTAACGGTTCTGACCGGAGAAACCGGCGCCGGCAAGACCGCGCTGCTCTCGGCCCTCAAGCTTATTTTGGGCGAGCGCGCGGATTCTTCGACGGTGCGCGAGGGCGAGGCGCTTGCTAGCGTTGAGGCGCGGCTGTTCGACGGTCCACACGACACGGAGGGTTTCACGGTCCAGCGTAGCCTTTCTGCCGAGGGCCGCAGCCGCGTGAAGATTGACGGCCGCATCGCCAGTGTGCGCGAGCTTTCGGAGCGCGTTGGCGTGATGATGGATCTGTGCGGCCAGCACGAGCACCAGCGCTTGCTCGATCCGGCGCATCACGTTGCGATGGTCGATGCCTGGGCGGGGCGCTCTGCGCTTGAGGCGCTGGATGTGTACCGCGCCTGCTTTAAAGCCTCGCGCGCGGCTGCCAAGGAGGTCCGTCGCGTCGAGGAGGCCTCGCGTGCGCAGGGGAGTCGCGTCGAGGAAGCGCGTTTTGCCCTCGAGCGCATCGGCGAGGTCGACCCCAAGCCAGGCGAGTATGAGGAACTCGAGGAACTGCTGCCGCGCTCCGAACATGCCGAGGTACTGGTTGCCACAGCTAATGATGCCCATGCATCGCTTGCCTCTGAAGGGGGAGCGCTCGATGCCGTGAACAGTGCCGTGGCGGAGCTTTCCCGAATGGCTACCGTCGATCGCAAACTGGGCGACATTGCCGATGCAATCAATACGCACGCACAGGCCAATGGTTTTTCCGTTGTAGAAGAGATCGGTGGTCACGGGATCGGACTTGAATTTCACGAAGATCCTTTCGTAAGTTACGTTACACCAAAGGGAAGTGAGATGCTCCTTGTTCCGGGTATGATGTTTACCATCGAGCCTATGATCAACGAAGGCAGTCCTGACTTTTTTGTGGACGAGGATAACGACTGGACAGTCTATACGATCGATGACGGTCTTTCCGCACAGATCGAGTACATGGTACTGGTAAAGGAAGACGGCGTCGAAGTACTGACCAAATAATAAAAACCCGGCAGGAACTCGCTCTGCGTCTTTTCTGTGTTTTAACATTTTTATCGCATCACATTAATATTTACTAATATTTTTAAAAATTTTACTTATTTTATGGTAAATTATTACAAGAAATAGTATAATGAAATGGAAGTATTATGAAAGAGAGGGCTTTATATGAAACAAGATAACATGTTGGCTATGATTTTAGCAGGAGGACGTGGTACAAGACTTCACGACCTGACAAAAAAAGTGGCCAAACCGGCCGTTTCATATGGTGGAAAATATCGTATTATTGACTTTCCGCTCAGCAACTGTGCAAATAGTGGTATTGACATTGTCGGTGTCCTCACTCAGTATGAATCTGTTCTCCTCAACAGCTATGCTGCTGCAGGAAGAAGATGGGGACTCGATGCAAAGGATAGTGGAGTTTACATACTTCCTCCTCGTGAGAAAGCAGATACAGGACTTGATGTATACAGAGGAACTGCCGACGCGATCTCCCAGAATATCGACTTTATTGATTCCTATTCACCGGAGTATCTCCTGATTCTTTCCGGAGATCATATTTACAAAATGAATTATGATAAAATGCTTGAGTACCACAAAGCAAATCATGCAGATGCAACGATCGCAGTCATTGAAGTACCAATGAAAGAAGCCAGCCGTTTTGGCATCATGAATACAAATGAGACAGGCCGTATCGTCGAATTTGAAGAAAAACCTGAGAAACCAAAGAGTAACCTTGCATCCATGGGTATTTATATCTTTAACTGGAAGCTTCTTCGCAAGATGCTTCTTGCTGATATGAAGAATCCTGAATCCAGTCATGATTTCGGTAAGGATATTATCCCGACCATGCTCGCAGATGAAAAGACGCTTTTCGCCTATAAATTCAAAGGCTACTGGAAAGATGTAGGAACCATCGACTCCCTCTGGGAGGCAAATATGGATCTTCTGAGCAAGAACAATGCATTGGATCTGAACGATTCTTCCTGGAAGATCTATACAGAAGATGTCACTGCTCTTCCACAGTTTGTCGGTGCCGATGCTGATATTGACAGAGCTTTCATCACACAGGGATGTGTCATTAACGGAACTGTTAAGAACTCAGTACTCTTTACAGGTGTAAAAGTTGCTACAGGTGCAAAAGTCATTGACAGCGTCCTGATGCCGGGCGTTGAGGTGGCTGAAGGTGCAGTCGTAACCCGTGCACTTGTTGCCGATAAGGTAAAGATCGGAAAGAATGCCGTAGTCGGCAGTGCAGACAGTGAGAATATCGAACTGGTTGCAAAACGTGTAAAGGGGGAAGAGTAAGATGAGTAAAGCATTTGGAATTATTAACTTTGCAAGAAATGACGTACATGTAAGTGGTATGCTGGATTATCGTCCGATCGGAGCTTTTTCTTTCCTCGGAAGATACCGTGTGATCGACTTTCCTATTTCCAATATGAGTAACAGTGGTATTGATGTCATGCAGGTGTATGTCCGCAGAAAACCCCGTTCCCTTGTAGAACATCTCGGAACAGGACGTCATTATAACATCAACTCCAAGCGTGGAAAGCTGAATATCCTTTTTGCAGAGACGATTGAAGAGAACAATGTCTACAATACAGATATCGCTGCATATATTGAAAACCTTGACTGCTTTGATGAGATTGATTCCGAATATGTTATCCTCGCACCAAGCTATATGGTTTACACAGCAGATTATAATACATTCCTTCAGACTCATATCGAGTCCGGTGCAGATATCACACTGATGTATCACAGTGTAGACAATGCAAAGGATCATTTCCTGAACTGCCATGCACTGGATATCAACAAGCAGAAGGGTGTTCTCTCCATCGAGCCAAACCATGGAAATACAAAGAGCAAAAATATCTTCATGGATACTTATGTAATGAAGAAAACTCTGTTCCTTGAACTGGTTCAGAAAGCTCATAAGCTTTCTTCCATGTATACACTTGCTGATATCGTACGTGAAGAATGTGAAGAACTGGATGTTCGTGCTTATCCTCACCGTGGATATTTTGCTACGCTCACTGACTTCAACAGATA
>URYW01000042.1 GCA_900552145.1 uncultured Collinsella sp.
GGCCGCAAGCGGAGCGGGCCCGAGCGGCAGGCGCGCGGCGACGGCGAGCACGGCCCCGAACACGCCGAGCGCCACGGCCAGCGCGCTCGCGCCGAGCGCCGCAAGGGCGAGTAGCTTCGCCGCGACGGCGCGCCCGCGCGAGGGGACCGCCGTGAGGTTGGCGAGGCGCCCGGCAGCGCGCTCCTCGTCCACGGCGAGCCCGCAGACAATGGCGGACATGAGCGGCATGAGGGCGCCGAGGAACTGGGCGTAGGCGTCCGCGCCCAGCGCCGGGTCCCATCGGGTTATGGAGAAGTACTCGCCGCAGGCAAGACCGGCTGCCAGGCCGCAGACGAGGTGCACCGCCGTGAGCGGGGAGCGCGCCAGGCGCAGGGCCTCGGAGAGCAGGGCCCGCGGGAGAGTCATGCGCGGCGTCGGGTCGGAGAGTCGTGTCATGGCCATCACCTCTCCTCGGAGCGCGCGAACCAGGCCGCGCCCGCCGCCGTGAGCGCGGTGAACGCGAGCGCGCAGACCGCAAGGCCCGCCAGCGTGAGCATGCCGTCCGCCGTGAGCGCCCCGCCGAGCGCCACGTCCGCCGCGAGTGGCTCGCCGCTCGGCAGCACGGGGATGAAGCTCGTGGGGATGACCATGCTCGCCGACGGCGGAAAGAGCTGCGGCAGCGGCATCAGCGACCAGGCGAACCCACCCACGAGCTGTGCGGCGAGCGGGCAGAAGATGCCCGCGAGCATGCCGAGCCTCGCCGTGAGGAAGAGCCCTGCGGGGATCATCCACGCCGCGGTCACCGTGTTGGCGAGCGCGCAGAGGAGCATCGTGAGCGTGCCCGCGGCCGTGAGGCCCTGCGAGGAGAACGCCGAGCCCGCGAGGTAGATGCCGAAGACCACGAGGTTCGAGAGCGTGCAAAGCGCAAGGCACCAGAGCGCCTTGGCCCACCAGGCGCGCCTGAGCGGGAAGCCCAGGCCCAGAAGCCCCCGCATCCGCGTGCGCGCGTCCGCCCGCGCGACGCACGCCACCACGAGCGAGAGAGCCACGGGCAGGAAGAGCGCGTACCAGTAGTTCCACGCGCTGAAGATCTGCACGCCCCGGTAGGGCATCGCGCCGAGCAGCGGCATCGGCAGCGCCATGAGCACGGCCAGGCGAACCGGTGCCGCGTGGCGCGACTTCAGGGCCTCAGCGCGCAGGCCCGCGAGCAGACCGCCTTTCTCGCCCGTCATGCCGCCACCTCCCCGCGCGTTCGTCGCCCCTCCCGGCAGACGCTCATGAAGAGTTCCTCGAGGTCCTGCCCGGGTCGAAGCGCATCCTCGTAGGCGAGGCGCCCCCCGTAGATGATGCCGATGGTGTCCGCCATCTGCTGCACCTCGGAGAGGATGTGGCTCGAGACGATCACCGTCGTACCCGCCGCCGCGAAGCCGCGGATCTGGTCGCGCAGCTCCTCGATGCCGATGGGGTCGAGGCCGTTGGTGGGCTCGTCGAGCACGAGCAGGCGTGGCCGGGCGATCAGCGCCAGTGCGAGCCCCAGGCGCTGCCGCATGCCCATCGAGAAGCGCCCGGCGCGCTTCTCCCCGGTGTCCGCGAGGTCCACGGCGGCGAGTACCTCATCTATGCGGCTCTCGGGAAGGCCCAGCAGCGTGGTGCGCACGCGCAGGTTCTCGCGCGCGGTGAGGTTGGGGTAGAGCGGCGCCTCCTCGATGAGGCTGCCGATTGCGTAGAGGTCCTCGCGGCGCCAAGCGTGCCCGGCAAAGAGGATCTCCCCGGCCGTCGGCCGCAGCATCCCGCAGATCATCTTGAGCGTTGTCGACTTGCCGGCGCCGTTGGGGCCGAGTAGCCCGTACACCTCGCCCTCGCGGATATGAAGGCTCACGTCGGCCACGGCGTCCTGCGCCTGGTCGCCGCGTCCGAAGCGCTTGGTGAGCCCGCGCGTCTCGAGCATGTAACCCATGGGTTCGTCCTTTCTCTTCCGGGCGCGCGGGCCGAGCCACCGTGCCCGCGCGCCTTACCTTTCGGGTTCACCATCCATGGTGGGGCGCGTTTCTAACGAAGCTGTAACGGCCGTTGGGCTCTTTTGGCGCCAGCCCTTCTCGACCCGTACGCCACTCATGGTATGTTTATCGCGATAATAAGGACGGAGGTGCCCGTGGCACGCAATAAGTACCCGGAGGAGACGGTCGAGAAGATCAGGGGTGACGGCCCAGCGAGTGTTATTTTGCGAGCTAGGCGCATCGAAAGCGACCTTTCGTGGTATAAACTACTTGCCGGAAGCCGCGGCTTTCAGAGTACGGCTTACGTGTACGTTTAACCTCCGTGGGCGACGGGGTGCCGCAAGGCGTAGAATATCGCCCACCTGTAGGGGCCTGCAGCGATGCGGGCCCCGCTTCGTATGAAGGGGGCGTAACCGATGAAGATCGTATCCATCCCCAGGACTTCTTCGATCTCGTCGAGGGCGACCGCGAGCCCATGCTTAAGCACAATCGCCCCTGCATCGTGGTGGTGAGGCTGCGTTTCCGCGGGAAGCGCAGGGACTTCGCCGTGCCGCTGCGTTCCAACATCGTCCCTAACGTGCCCAAAGACCAGTACTTTGCGTTGCCACCCCGCCCCACGACGCGCCCCGGCTGCCGCCACGGCATCCACTACACCAAGATGTTCCCCATAACCAAGGTCTACCAGCGCCGCTTCAGGACCGAGAGCTCGGCCTACTACGAGACGCTCCAGCGCATCATCGACGGCAACACCAAGCGCATTGTCTCCGAGTGCCAGGCATACCTCGACCGCTACGAGCGCGAGGGAAGGCCTCGCTTTGCCGTTGACATCGACCGCATCGTGGGGCTGCTGGAGGGCGAGAAGTAGGGCACCTCGACTCAGTCTCGAGCCATGCGGAGTCGCTCCGCATTTTTGAACGCCGCGTGTGCGTCCCAAATACTTGAGAAACAAGCTGTGAAGTGCGGTGGCGTGCCCGTGCCCGTGCATAGCCGTCACCATCAGCGTCTACGCGGCGTCTGCTTCAAGTGGAACTGACGCCGCTGCTGTATATGGTTTGCCTTGCTGCGAATGGCGATCAATGCCCGCGATGCTTCTGCTTGCGCTTCAGTTTCCTCTGCTCGTAGCGCGCATCAGCCTCTTCCACACGGCGTCGGCTTCTTGCATGAGCCGACTCCCGCTTCATCGCTTCTCTCTGTGCCGCGAGCGCCTGCTGCGCCTTGGTGCTCATCGCCGGCTGCTTAAGTGCTTTCGCCGCCTCGCGAGCGCGCCGCTTGGGGTTCTTCGCGGGCTTGCTTGTTTCAGTGGCCTTGTCGCCGAAGAACGAGAGCTTCTCCCATTCGCTTGTAACGAATCGCAGAATCTCCTCATCGGACGGCTCCGCGCCGAAGACGATGCGGGCGACGCCATACCTTCCGCCCTCGACGTGCTCCGCCAGCCCGACCCAGAATTGGCCGCCGTGATATGACGATGAGCAGCAAGTCGCTGATAGCCGCCCTGCGAAGCTAGTTGCCTTGTTCGCAGTCGGGCCGCAGGCCGCACCTACGCTCGAGCTCTGCCACGAGGGCATCGTTGTCGGTCACCGAGACGATGGCGTCGCCGTCGTAGGGCGCCTTGATATAGACGCGGTCGAGCGAGTTGGCCGTCCCCGCCCAGAGCGTCCTGGTGCGCCGGACGCCCCACACGTGGGCGTAGGGTATCACCGAACGCATCCCAGCGTACACGACGACGAGGCGGTCGCCGTAGAGCTCGAGGCGGTTGCTGCGGACGGGAAGGGCGGCCAGGGCCACGAGGGCCGGGACGGGCAGCAGCGCGAGCCAGCCCCATAGGAGCGCGGGACTCGAGCTCAGGAAACACGCGATACACGCCGCGGATAAACCGCCCGCCACAATCACCATGGCCGCTATGAACCACGGGTCTGTCCTGCCGGGAAACACCCGCTCCGGCCGCTCGCTCCTCTCACCCATTACGGCCTCCCTCCCGACGCCCTCCCTGGCGGAGCGTGGGGCCGGAGAGTGCCTTGAACCCGTCGCCGACCATCTCGCTCCCCGTTCCGTGGGCCATCTGTAGTGGTGTGTACCCCCGACTGTTCGACGGATGTCGTACTATTAGACTTTTTTCGAACTTTTTTAAGACGTGCACGGCAAGATCGAGCAGATTGTCCGCGCGAGAGGCTTCCCGCCGCAGCGCCCGGTCCCGGGTTCGATGCATCCACGTCCGTCTCAGGTGGTGTCTCCGCTGCGCGGCATTGCAGGGGGCAAAGTCGAGATGCCATGGGGCGCGCCGAGGCTTTGCCCGCGGGGCGAAGATTCTAGGGGTCCGACGTGGCCCGGAGGGGAGACGGACATGTGAGCGCTTATGACCGAGGAGCTGGCCGAGTGCCTGCCGCCGCTGTACGCGACCGAGGGAGGGACGCTCGCCCTCGACCTCGCAAGCCCGGAAGGCGAGGGCTACCTTGACCTTTGGTGCTCGCTCACCATCAACCTCTCGGGCGGCCCCTTCGCCTCCACGTGGCGCAAGCCCCTGTCGGCTCAACGTTCGACGAGATAAACCGCATGTTCTCAAAGCTCGGCTTTATCGATTACAATTCACGCCTCGCGCAAGGGCCGTTCTACTCCCCAAACCTAATCTGCCTGTCGCACGTCTCGAGGCGACGGGGCGGCGCCTTCTCGCGTGAGTCGATTCCCGTTTTACTGATGCGTCCCAACATGCCCTTACGCATGTTGGGACGCCGCTTTCGAAACTTCAAAACCATTCGATTTTCGAAACTGAGTGGGAATAAGTTATCGGTACGCTTTTTTATAAAATGTAAAAAAGCACCCCCATAACTGATGAAATGGACGCTGAGAAAGGGGGGGTGCATCTTGCGTATATACCGACGTGAAGATCTACCTCTATCTTGCACCGCGCGGGTACGAGCTTTCTGTGGGCCGTATTGGGAAGCTCGAGTGTGACTTCATCGCTCGTAGGCGCAATGCTTACGCCTACATCCAGGTCTCTATGTCGATTGCCGACAGAGGCGTCGAGGAGCGCGAGTACAGGCCGTTCGGCCACATCAGGGATGGGTATCCGCGCTACTTGTTTACGCTTGATCCTCTATTGCAGGAGAGGGATGGCGTCAGGCACCTTAACATGGCGTCGTTTATGCAAGATGGCGGTGATCTTATTTGAGTGGTGGCCAGATTCCTTTGCTTCCTAGTGCGCAAACAGCGCGGGTATCAAATGATGATCATTGCCTCACGTAGAATCGACAGATTGAGAACTTGTTGTGATGTTGACAGGCTTTTGGCCAGTGGCTCCTATTGTCGAGTGAGAATAGCGGAAATAATAGCCTCCGGACCTTTGGTTCGGGGGCTTTTTTCGTTCTGTTCGGAAAGAGCTCCTTGCCGGAGCCCCATGGATAGCGAACGGCTTTATCGAGCGTGGGCGTTCTCGTAGACATCTTTGATCTCTTCCGGCAAATCATCGGGAATCAGCGCTTTCAGTTCAGTCTCGTTATCGCCTTGATTCAGCTGCTCGTAGTACCAGCATTTGAACTTCAGCATGTCCAGCGCGCGGTTCATGTTCTCGATCTCCGACTCCATATGGGCCTTCCGCTCCTCGAACATGGCCTTGCGCTGGGGGTATGTTGATGGACCCTCTGCACACCATTCCATGAACAGCCGGATGTCCTTGATCTCCATTCCCGCCTTCTTCAGGCATTCGATGACCCGAAGCGCCTCGAGTTCCGTATCGCCGAATCGGCGAATGCCGGACGTCCGCTCCAGCCCCGGGAACAATCCCTGCTTGTCGTAATACCGCAGCGTTGAGGCGGGCAAGCCGAACATTTCCGCCACCTGTCCGATTGTGTACATGGCCCCTCCGAATAAATCTCGAATTCATTCCTTGACCTAAAGTCAGGTTTAGGTATTACCTTCATTCTCGTCAATACAAATCGGTAGCGCAAGGGGTGGTCCGTAATGGGCAAAACGGTTTTCGCCGGCGGCGTGAACGGTGTGGGCGATATCGCCGGGTATCCCGCTCTGGAACAGGTGCGACGAATGGGCATGGAAATCTAGGCGGGCTACTTAGCCGCGTGGAGACGGATTCGTGTCCAGAACCATCGATAGGAGGAAATCGATCATGGCAATTAAGCAGACGGCAGGCAGAGATGCCCTGGGGGAGTTCGCCCCCAAGTTCGCACAGCTCAACGACGATGTGCTGTTCGGCGAGGTGTGGAGCCGGGAGGGCGAGCTCTCCCTGCGGGACCGTAGCATCGTGACAGTGGTGGCCCTGATGTCGCAGGGACTGACGGACTCTTCGTTCCAATATCATCTGATGTCCGCGAAGAACAACGGCGTGACCAGGATGGAGATAGCGGAGATCCTTACGCATGCGGCGTTTTACGCGGGATGGCCCAAGGCGTGGGCGGCCTTTCGCATGGCGAAGGAGGTTTGGGCGGATGGCGACGCCGCCGACGCAAGAGCTGAGCACCAAAACGAGATGGCCTTTCCTATCGGCGCCCCCAACGACGCATTTGCGAAGTACTTTATCGGGCAAAGCTACCTCGCGCCCCTTTCCACCGCTCAGGTCGGCGTCTACAACGTGACGTTTGAGCCCGGCTGCCGCAACAACTGGCACGTCCATTGCGCCAAAAGCGACGGCGGGCAGATCCTCGTCTGCGTGGCTGGTCGAGGGTTTTATCAGGAATGGGGCAAACCGGCACAGGAGCTGTGCCCTGGCGATGTAGTAAATATTCCCGCGGGCGTAAAGCATTGGCACGGAGCCGCGCCCGACAGCTGGTTCTCCCATCTCGCGCTGGAGGTTCCGGGTGAGGAGACCTCCAACGAGTGGTTGGAGCCCGTGGACGACGGGGAATACCTTACAGCGACTGACAAGGAGGCTTAAACTTTGACACCCGAATCAGAGCCATCGCTTTTATGGGCGTGATGTCCGGGCTGATGAAAGCGCAAAAGCCTCGCCACGTTACTCGTTACCTGTCCGCGCCGCCGAGAGCAAGGCGCCCAAGTCTGCCTGGATCGCCTCTGCCTTGCTTCCAAGCTGCAACGGGGCCGAGTCGCCCGAGATGTTTACGCTCAGCAGGTGCGCATCCGGCAGCTTTGCGGTCATGCTCCAGAATGGGAGCGTGATGATACCGGGGGTCATTTCGCCCACGCCAAGTTCCAGCAACAGCACGCGGCAATCGCTGCGCTCGCGCACGAAGCGCTCATATCGTTCGATGCTCTCGCGCCAGGCCGCGCCCTGCAGAAATGTGTCATCGCGCACCCACGGCACAAGCTGCCAGCCGCAGTGCGGGCATCGGGGGACATCCTCGCTGCGGATCTCGAACCCCGTCATGCCCACGAGCATACGCTCGACGTAGGGACTCGCGTCGAAGAGCTCGTCGCAGCATGGCTGCTTGCACTGAAGGTGCGCGAAGCTTCCCTGATAGTTGCAGGTCCTCTCGGTGGGAAACGTCTTTTCGACCTGGGTGTCCACATTGGTGCTCAGGATGAAGTAGTCCTTATGGCTGATGAGCGATCGCAGGGCGAGATAGGGCTGCGAGGCCGGCTCGCGTAGCATGAAGTCGATGTATCGCGCGTAGTAGGCCCATTGCTGCTCGAGGCTGGGGTAGAGGTGGTAAAAGCCGTCAAAAAGACTCTTGAAGCCAAAGGCTTGCTGCCAGTCCGCCATTCCGGCACGCGTCATACCCGCATGGTTGTAATGGTTGAACCCGGCGGCGCTCGACATGCCCGAGCCGATGCCGACAATGATGGCGTCGGCATCGGCGATAAGGCCTCGAAGCCTCATTGCTTTTCTTTCTAGAGACGGCATCGGGCGATCTCCTCGAAAGCCGGGGCCATATCGCCGTCAACGAGAATCGTCTCGCACGATGCATCGGGCGCCAGGGCCTGGTTGTAGTTGAACACGATGTAGGTGACGTGCTCGCAGGCGCTCGCGATCTGGGCGAGCATGCGCTTTATGACGCCGTTGCGCGGTCCCACGCCAAGTTCGAGGATGGCGACCCTGCCATTGAGATGGGTGCACACGAGGCGCTCGAGCTCTTCGAGCTGTGCCATGGCGAGGGCATCTGGATGGGCGAGACGCCGCTCGTCGATTGACGTGCGCGTGCTTCCCTCCGTCTCGAGTACGCGGTTCTCGTTGAACCCTGCACGTGCGAAGTGCCCATCAATATTGCATGTGATCACGAAGGTGTCGGCGTGCTCCGTAAGATGCCACAGCCCGTTCGTGAGCGGGCTGGGCTCATACTCGACATACTCCTTTTGATGGAACCGCTCGACCCATCGGCGTCGCACGTTTGCATCCGGAGAGGCGAGCCCCTGCAGTATGCAGCCGATGCCGTCGGCCTGAGCGAGGTCCCCGTACGTCTCTCGGAAATGAGCGTCGGCGCGGAAGAGGTTGAGCCCCTCCGCCATGTCGAGCCCGTTGCTGGCGCCGATGATGACAAGATCAGCCTCGACAAGTACCTGGCCGATACGAACCGCTTTTACCGTTTCCATGCGCTACCTCCCCAGCGTCTTGCGCACGTCGGCGAGCACGTTGGCGATGTCGGCGCGAACGGCGAGCCCTCGATCCTCGATCGCGCGGGGGAGAAACTGCGTCTTGTTGTTCACGGCGATGTAGCTAGCCTGCGGCAACTGCGCCGTGAGGGCCCAGAACGGCTCCTGGATAAACGCGGGTGTCATGCGGCCCACGCCCAGCTCAAAGAAGAGAATCTTCTGCCGCGCGTGCGCGTCGAGCCAGTCGGACACCTTGTGGTACTGCTCCTCGTAGAGCGCGCCCTGCAGGAAGTTGCCGTAGCCGCGAACCCAGGGGAACGCCTCTGCCCCGCAGTGCGGGCAGCGCGGCACGAGCTCTGTCGGAACCTCAAGGCCGTCTCCCATGGCCTCTGCCATGCGGGAGACCGGCTCGACCGCGTCCCACACCTCGTCGGTGCAACAGTGGGAGCACTGGAAGAAGCGGTGGTCGCCTTGGATCTCGGCCACCTTCTCCCAGGGGTAGATTTTCATGAACTGCGTGTCCTGGTTGGTGGTGAGAACGAAGAAGTCTTTTTCGGTAAGAATGGCGTCGAGGTCCTTGTAGGGCTTGCGCAGCGGGGCGTTGAGCGTGGTATCGAGGAAGGTGGCGAGGTATCCCCAGCGCGCCTCGGCAGTGGGCCAGCGGTAGAACGACCCCTCGAAAGCGCCCCTGAAACCGTAGCGCTCGGCGAATTTGCCGAAATGCCTGCGATAGGTCGCGTTGTCCTCGTAGTAGAAGTCGCCGCCGCCTGCCGCGGAGAGCCCGGAGGCCCCGCCCACCAGCACGCAATCGGCTTCCTCGATCATGCGGGCGAACGTTTCGATTTGCTGGTCGTAGGGCTCGGGCTCGCGGGCGCTCAGCTCATAGGGCGTGCCGCCGGTGCGGTAGGCGGCCTGAAGGGAAAACGATTGGTTGGTGAGCTCGACAACGAGCTGCTCGTATGGAGTCACTGGATACCTTCTTTCAGCTATTATGAACAGGTGTTGATAAAAAGTATCCATGTTGATTTGTGCGAGAGCAATGAACAGCTTCGATGCGCTGTCGATAAACGAACGATTGCTGGGCATTGTCGAGCGCTGCAATTGGAGGGGCCATGGAATCGGGAAAGATCGATCGTCGCCGACGCTATACGCTCTCGGTCATACGGGAGGCGTTCTTTGCGCTGCTGGCCGAGGTCGGCTTCGCGAAGATGACGGTGGCGGATATCTGCCGCTGCGCCGATATCAACCGCGGCACGTTCTATTTGCACTACGAGGACAAGTTCGCGCTGCTCGACGCGCTTATTGACGAGGCCCTGGCGGCGGCGCCCCCACTCGAGGGAACGGAGGCGGGGGCCCTCTGCCAGCGCCCGCCGGCAAACGATGACTATTATCTGCTCTACTCGGATGACGATGCGTACGCCCGGGTGGCACAGCGCGTCGTCGAGCGCGGCGCTGAGCAGATGGTTCCCTCGATCATGGAGGAGACCGGGCTTTCGCGCGAGGACGCCTATCTGCTCTTCGTCCACAACGTCCAGGGAAATCTTGCGGTCAACCGCCTGCTCGGTTGGAGGCGAGGGCCCGAGTTTGCCCACGCCCAGGAGCTGCTTAGCGCTTATTCCGAAGGGGGCATGCGGGCGGTATCCGCCCCTTGCGCATCGATTGCGAATTAGAACATGATAGCGTCGTCGGCTGTGAAGGCATTAAGGGACCCCTGCTTGACCTGGATGCAGACGTATGTGATGCCCGAGTCGGACGCGGCGCGGAACTGGCGGTGTGCGGCGGGGGAAATGCGCAGCCAGTCGCCGGCTGCAAGCTCGATTTCCTCACCGTCGATCGTGACCGAGCCCGCGCCCTCGAGCACGCCATAGATCTCCTCGTTTTCCTTGTGTGCATGGACGAACGGAACGCCAACGCCGGCGGGAAGATTGTTGACACTCACCTCTGCCCCGGTAAGCCCGAGCACTTCGTGCAGCTCGACACGGCTCTCATTACCGATGTGGGTCTTTGCATAATTAGCCATAATGGTTCCTCTCTTGGGGTTGATGTACCTTGCAGGCATCTCCTGCGTGAGTTATATTCAACGCGAAGGCGAATGCAAATACGAGTACGCACATATTTGTAACTGCGTACTTTTTTGTGAAACCGGTATGGTCAAGGAGGTCGGGTCTCCCGTGATGGCGAAAGAGGAGCTTCCGGAGTGTCCGGTCGCAACGGCGGTAACGCTCATTGGCGGCAAGTGGAAGCTGCTCATTATCCGTAACTTGCGCGTACGCCCCTGGCGTTTCAACGAGTTGCGCCGCAGCCTTGAGGGGATCTCTCAGAAGGTGCTTACCGACAGCCTGCGGCAGATGGAGGATGATGGGCTGGTCTTTCGCCATGACTATGGCGAGAATCCTCCCCGCGTTGAGTATGGCCTTACCGAGCTCGGCCGCCAGATGATGCCCATCATGGACTCGCTCGCAGACTTCGGCGCTTATTACAAGACGGTCGTTTCGTAGCGGACGCTCTGCTTAGGGGGCGGAAAACCGCTACGAGGGTGCTAACGAAGACCTGTCCCGAATCAACGTGCGTCTGCGGCATGAAAGAGGGGAATCCTATGAATATCGTTGTGTTGAGCGGCAGCCCGCGTAAGGGCGCCAATACCGACACCATGGTCGAGGCGTTTGCCGAGACCGCGCGTGAGGGCGGCAATACGGTCGAGATCGTCCGCGTTGCCGGCAAAAAGATCGCTGGTTGTCTGGGATGCCAGTACTGCTTTACCCATGAGGGCACCTGTGTGCAGAAGGATGACATGGCCGACGTGATCGAGTCGCTGAAAGACGCCGACATGGTTGTCTTCGCTTCGCCTATCTACTGGTTTGATATCACCGCACAGGAGAAGGCCGCCATCGACCGCCTGTACGCCTTCGGTGCTACGGGCTTCCCGTTCACCAAGACGGCCCTTTTGCTCGATAGCCACAGCGAGGGCGTCTATGATGCGGCGATCGCTATGTACAAGTCAACCTGCGCGTACTGCAAGTGGGAGGACCAGGGCGTTGTCACCATCAGCGGTATGACCGAGCGCGACAGCATGGCCTCATCGCCCAAGCTGGAAGAGGTGCGAGAGCTCGCCCGCAAGCTGGCCTAAGGACAAGAAGAACGCATGGCAATCGGTGTTGGTGGAAAATGCTTGCTATCCTTATCAAGAGGCAGCCAGTCCAGAACTCTCTTAATATAACGGTTCCAGAAATCCCACTCATGTGCTCCCGGACCTTCCTCGTAAGTTACATCCACACCCAGTTTCTGCATGGTATCTCTGAACTTACGGTTCGGAGGAAGAAGCGGATCATCCAGTCCACAGGCAAGGTACATATGCGGAAATGGGATTCCATCTTTTTTCATATTTTCGGCAATCCATTCCGGATTGATCTCACAGTCTTTGATCCGGGACAGATCTCCAAATACACTCTCCAGAAAACTTTTTTTCTCAAAGAACATAGGAGAACTGTCATCTGCTGTCCCCATTTTTTCAAGTATCATGGCTGACGAAAGGCCTGCGATATATCCGAATGTATCATGGTATTTCAGACCATTTCGGATTGCACCGTATCCTCCCATAGATAACCCGGCGATAAATGTATCTTCTTTTTTGTGGGATAACGGAAACATTCTTCGTGTGATCTTTACAAGTTCTTTTCCGATAAATTCACTGTAGTTTTCATTTGCATTCGGATGATCCATATAGAACATATTTGCTCCGGAAGGCATAACTACTGCCAGATTCTTTTCTTCTGCCCATCGCTTAATACATGTTCCTGTTACCCAGTCTGTGTAATTTCCCATTACTCCGTGAAGCAGATACAAAGTCTTAAACGGTTTGTTCTCTTCTTCTGTTTCTTCTCCAAAAAACACTTTATCAACCGGCAGGATTACATTCATCGTTACCGGACGCATCAGTGCTTTTGAAAAGAAGTTCACTTCCATTAATGCCATCTTCTTATCCTCCCTTATGTTTTTGCAAAGCCTTTACAGCATTTTATTATACAAAAAACACCTGAAAAAAGCTACTGTCATATCCGACAGCAGCCATTTTTGTTAATGCTGATGTAAATATTTCTCTCTGGTGGCGAGCCCACCTCTGATATGCCGCTCCTGCTTGTTCACATCCAGAGCCTGTCTCACTTCACATGCCAGTCCCGGATTGAGCTGACTGAGACGGTCAGTGCAGTCCTTATGTACAGTGCTCTTACTAATCCCGAATTTCTTCGCCGCCTGACGCACCGTTGCCTTTGTATCAATAATATAATTTGCAATTTCCACTGCCCGCTCCTCGATATAATCTTTCACGGATAAGCCTCCGAAGACGCTGTTTTTACAGTGTATGCACAGAAATTTCCGAATATGTAGCAATCGTTTTTATAGTTGTGCCTCATATAAAAGAACGGCCATCCATACCGGACGACCGTTTCGCTCATTGCAATCTTATTTAAATTTAATCTCTTTCCCTTCCAGTCTCCACTGTCTGAATTCTGCAGAAGCAGATAACAGAAGGTCTGAAGAAGAGTTCAGAGCTGTTTCTACAGAATCCTGAACTACGCCAATGATAAATCCTACTGCAACAACCTGCATGGAAATGTCATCTGAAATTCCGAACAGAGAGCATGCCATCGGGATCAGAAGAAGTGATCCGCCGGCTACACCGGAAGCGCCACATGCTGACAGAGCTGCAAGAAGACTCAGGATAATTGCTGTCGGAATATCTACATGAATACCAAGAGTAAATGCAGTTGCCATTGTCATAACCGTAATAGTGATAGCCGCACCATCCATATTAATAGTTGCACCAAGCGGAATGGTTACAGAATAAGTATCTCTGTCCAGTCCCATCTCTTCACAGACTTTCATGTTTACCGGAATATTAGCTGCGGAACTTCTTGTAAAGAAAGCCGTCAGCGCACTTCTCTTCAGGCAGTGGAAAATCAGCGGATATGGATTCTGGCGGATACACCAGTAAACCAGAAGCGGATTGGTCACAAAATAGATAAACAGCATACATCCTACAAGAAGAAGCAACAGTTTTCCATAAGTCGTAAAGATATCCAGACCGTTTGTAGATACTGTGTTAAATACCAGACCAAAAATTCCAAAAGGTGCAAGATTAATGATCCAGGTTACTACCATGGAAATACCATCTGCAACATCAGCCAGAACCTTCTTTGTCATCTTATCAGCTGCACGAAAAGCAAGTCCAAGAAGAACAGCCCACATCAGTATCCCTACATAGTTTGCATTTACCAGTGAAGATACCGGGTTGGCAACTACGTTCAGAAGCAGGTTATTTAATACCTCAACGATACCCTGTGGTGCACTTGTATCTGTTGCTGCATTTGCAAGTGTCATCTTTACAGGAAATGCCATACTCGCAAATACTGCAATCACTGCTGCCAGAACTGTACTGAACATATAGAGAATGATAACTGTCTTAATAACTCCTCCATGAGATTTTCCTGCATTACACAGGGAACTGATAACCAGGAAGAATACCAGCAAAGGTGCGATTGCCTTTAATGCACTTACAAAGACATCACCCAGAATTGCGATTCCTGTTGCCTGCGGTACAGCAATTCCCAGAATCGCACCCAGAATCAGGCCAACCAGGATTCTCTTTACAAGAGCAATCCTGGTCCATTTGTCCCAAACTTTTTTCATTTCTTTAATCCTCTTTCCCTTTAATTTGATAAAACAATGATACGTTACATTATAAAGGAAGCACATAGAATATGCAAGAACATCTTTATAAGTGTATTGTATTTCTATTTTTAAATTATTTAAAAAAGCAGATGTCGTTCAATCATTTATATCTGATTGAACAACACCTGCTTTCTCTCTGGCGCAGTGCGATTCTGTCCGGAGGACCTTTTTATGTTATAGGTATATTACGGAATAATTTCCTATAACATGAAAAGTCTCAGCAACTCTACCTCCGGAAGTGGTCTTGAGAAGTAATATCCCTGGACCATGTCCACGCCCCATTCTCTCAGCAGACTCACCTCTTCTTCTGTTTCTGCTCCTTCTGCTACAATTGTATAACCCATATTCTGCATAACCGTCACAATACTGTGGTAAAAAACAGCAGCCTGTTCATCACAGGTAATCCCTGTTAACAACGATCTGTCCATTTTCACCACATCAAACGGAAGTCTCAATACTGCATTCAGATTTGCATACCCTGAACCAAAATCATCCAGACATAATCCGCTTCCCGCAATCGTAAAATCCTCCACAGCTTA
>URYW01000043.1 GCA_900552145.1 uncultured Collinsella sp.
TCTGGGTAAACCAGGCCATATCCCAACCGTACAGGTAGGCGAGATCGTAGCAAGCGTGAAAACCTGCCATTGAAATCATCGTAAACCCGCGGACGGTATCAAAGATAGTGATGCGTTTTTGCATTACGAGAACCGGCGCATCAAGCCGACGACTTTGCCCAAGATAACGGGATTCGTTGCATAGATAGGCTCCATGGTGTCATTCTCGGGCTGCAGGCGTACGCGTCCCTGCTCCTTGTAGAACGTCTTGACGGTCGCTGAACCATCAATCATGGCCACGACAATTTCGCCGTTCATGGCACTCTTTTGTTCACGGACGATGATGTAATCGCCATTGAAGATGCCGGCATTGATCATTGAGCTCCCATGCACCTCAAGGATAAAGGAACCCTGATCAGTGGCGATTTCGGTCGGGATAGTAAAAGTGTCTTCGATATTCTGCTCGGCCAGAATGGGAATCCCAGCCGCGACGCGACCAACGAGCGGTAGCGAGACCGTTCCGCGAGGTGCGGTGGGCTCGTCAGATTTAGAAATTGAGACAGAGGAACCGTCCTCGTTAAAGAGTTCCAGGGCGCGCGGTTTGGTGGCATCGCGCTTGAGTAGCCCGCGCGCCTCCAGAGCAGATAGATGGGCGTGCACGGTGCTGGGGGAGGAAAGGCCCACGGCAGAAGCCATCTCGCGCACGCTGGGCGGATAACCCTTCTCCTGCTGATATTCCTTGATGAAGTCGTAAATTTGCTGCTGACGCTTGGTAATTTTGCGAGCCATCAGGGCATCCTCTCTACCCGTGTCAAACAAATGTTCGAATTTTGCTTGACAGGAACAACTGTTCGAAGATAATAATAACCGAACATTCGTTCTCGCGCCAGATATTTTTGTCCGCGCGGCTTGATAAAACTGTTCTCAGCAAAACACGCGAGAGGAGAACATGATGAACGCAACGAATATGGTCCAGGGAAACCTCGCCCTTAAGCTCGTGACGCCTGCTGAACCCACTTTTACGGTTGTTCAGGGTGGCCGCTCCGGCTGTCAGCCTTTGACCGTAAAGCCTGCTCGCAATCAGCAGGCTGCAGTTGTGCCGGCCCGCGTTGCCCTGAAGGTTCCGACGATTGTCGCCGTTGCCGTTGCGCTTACGCTCTTCTTTGTCCTCGCTACGTCGGACTTTAGCGCTCGTCACGCCGCGTATGCCGAGTCCGATTCCAACGTTACCAACGAGACCAATACCGATCAGCCTGGTGATTCTCTTTGGTCGCTTGCCGAGGAATATCCAATCGAAGGCCTTTCCACGCAAGAGACTTCCGACATGATCCGTAACGTCAATCATCTGGAGCATGGTTCGCTCGCCGCCGGTGCGCATCTTAAGGTTCCTGCTCGTTCGTAATCATTATCGCGCTGCACATGGTACCCTTGTTATCGTTTAAGAGGAGGTACCATGCGCTGTCCCAAATGCGGCAAGGCACATACCCGCGTCGTTGATTCCCGTATGCAGGAGTCAAATAACACCATTAAGCGCCGTCGCGAATGTTGCTCGTGTAACTACCGCTTTACAACGTTCGAGCGATGCGAAGACCCAATTGAGGTCATTAAGTCGGACGGAACCAAGCAGCGGTTCGATCGCAATAAGCTGCTCGTCGGCTTGATGCGCGCCACCATCAAGCGTGATATCGACACTAAGAAGCTCAATGAGATTATCGACGATATCGAGGTCGAGCTGCGTTCTCGTACGCTGACGGCCGTCACGTCCCATGAGTTGGGTGACATGGTGCTCAAGCGCTTGGCCAAGATCGACAAGGTGGCGTACATCCGCTTTGCCTCGGTCTACCGCGATTTCAAAGACGTCGATGAGTTTCTGCAAGAGCTTGACAAGCTAAGGTGATTCCATGTCCAACATTACCGTCAACATAAAGCGTCTCGACCCCACCGTCGAGCTTCCCAAATACGCCCATCCCACCGATGCCGGTTTGGATCTGCGCTCCAACGAGGACTGCGTCCTGAGGCCCTTCGAACGTCGTCTGGTCTCTACTGGGCTGGCCATCGCCCTGCCCGACGGTTACGCCGGCTTCGTCCAGCCCCGCAGCGGCTTGGCCATCAAGCAGGGCCTGTCTATAGTCAATACGCCGGGCCTCATCGACGCCCACTACCGAGGAGAACTCAAGGTTATCCTCATCAACCTGGATCCCTCCAACAACATCAAAATCAACAAAGGCGACCGCATAGCCCAACTCGTCATCCAAGAAGTCCCCACGGTCAACCTCATGGAAGTAGAAGAACTAGACAAAACCGACCGAGGCAACGGAGGCTTCGGCTCCAGCGGCGTCGCCTAGGGCGCTCGTATCCCTCCCGCCCGGGGCTTACCTATATCATTCCATGCTCAAACATTCTCGCGTCGCTTCGCTCGCTGCGAAACTGCGCGTGGAACGATATAGGTAAGCCCCGGGCGGGCGGCTACTCGCTTGAAACAATATTTACTTTTCTAGTAAGCCGATGCGACAAAGGGGCTGTCCCTTTGTCGCATCGGCTTACTGTATTTTTATTTTCCTGTTTTACCTTTGCAGGTTCTAATGGAGGGGATTCTGAAGTAGCTGCTAGTAAGTAAACGCAGCCTCCCTGCCGGAGCCGCCCTTATCCCGTTCCACGCGCAGTTTCGCAGCGAAGTGAGAATGTTTGAGCATGGAATGATATAAGGGCGGCTCCGACAGAGCGGCGGACATTCGACTAGCGGATATGCGCGGGTTTTCCGCCCCAATAGAAGCGGCAGAAGGCTCGTTTGCGCTTTTGGGGCTTGCCTACTAGCTCCATGGTTGCGATGGCTATGTCTTCGGCTGCGTGGGGGCGGCGTAGTACTTCGCCATTGATGAGTAGGGCTTTGAGTGATTCGGGATGGTCGTGCAGGTGACGTAGGGTAACGATGAGCTCTCGTGCGGTGGTGACATGCATGCTGGCGCCCATGCCGGTGAGCATCGTGGTGTTGGCCTTTTCCTGGCCATAGGACTTGCCCAGCAGGATCATCGGCAGATGTGCGCATAGGCACTCGGTGACGGTGAGCCCGCCCGACTTGAGGATTGCCAGGTCGCAGCCGTGCATGAGGGCCGCCATGTCATCCACGTAGTCCAGAACTGTGACGTTTTCGAGCTTCATGGCGACGAAGAGCGTCTTCAGCCGGGTGGCATACTCCACGTCTTTACCGGGCAAAAAGACAAAGTGCATGTCCTCAAAGCCGCGTAAGAAGGGGAGCGTGTGGTCCATCGCGGCGCGGAAACGCACGTATGGTTGGGGCAAACTGGCGCCGGCCATCACCAATACGACGGTTTTGTCTATGGGGAGATTGAACTTGCTGAGCTCATCTTCGCGTTTGTAATCTGAATCGAAACCGGCTCGGATGGGGATGCCCGTTATGCGGATCTTTGACTCGGGAACCTTGCGCGGGCGCAGCGTTTCGGCCATAAACTCGTTGGCTACACAGAATAGGTCGGTGTCCTTGTGGGGCCAAAAGCCTTCGACTTCGTAATCGGTCGGCACACAGATGACCGGGTAATCGATACCCGTAATTACGCGGGCGCCCACGGCAACATTGGCTGCTGTGATGTGCGTTGCGACCACGGCTATAGGCCTGCGGCGACGAATATATTCGTTGAAGGCGGGGAACATAATACGCGACCATGCCGTGCCGCCACCCCAGAGAAGATGTCCCGTAAGCGTATATCGCCAGGTCAGGTCGTAAATGGGGCGTGTGGCTCCCGTAAAAGAAGCCGCGGTCTTATTGCCGTCGAATTTAATACGTCCAAAATCAAGGATATCGAGCACTTCAATTTCAATATCCTCAGGGATTCCCTTGGTGCCGCGGATAAGATCAAATGCTTGTGCAATCGCGTTGGCGGCGGCTTTGTGGCCCGATCCAACCGATGCGTGCACAATGGTTACTAGGGGTTTTTGTGCAGGTGAAACGGTCATTTGCTCCGGTTGGGGAGTGGCTTGCATGGGCAGGGGAGCGCTATTGCTCATCTGCGTTTGATCCATCGATAACTCCCCTTCAGCTTTGTTACGCGTTTTATCATTGTAGTGCATGAGTGTCATGTTCACGTAAATTTGGGTATGAGCGCAAAGAACGCCAATCTTTCGACAGGAGGTCTCTTCATGACTACCCATCAGCCGATCGATGTTGCGATTATCGGTGGCGGCCCTGCGGGCTATGCTGCGGCCATTTATGCGGCGCGCTCCAACCTAACGACGACCGTGATTGAACAGGGCATGTCGGGAGGGCAGATCGCCACGACCAATGAAGTCGAGAACTATCCGGGCATTCCGCTCTTGAGTGGCGCCGAACTCGGCGAGCGTTTTCAGCAACATGCAGAGGGCCTGGGAGCACAGGTCGCATGGAGCATGGTTTCGGGTATCGATTACGATGCCGATGCAGCGCTGTTTACGGTGCATCACGATATGGGCGATACGCTGTCCAAGAGCGTCATTGCGTGCATGGGTGCCACGCCGCGATCTGCTGGTTTTGTTGGCGAGGATACGTATCGCGGTCGCGGCGTTTCGTATTGCGCGACGTGCGACGGCATGTTCTTTCGCGGCAAGCAGGTCTTTGTCATCGGCGGCGGCAATGCTGCCTGCGAGGAAGCTCTGTTCTTGTCAGAAATCGCCGGCAGCGTGACCATCGTTTTGCGCCGCGATCAGTTCCGTGCCCCTGATGGTGTTGTTCAGAAAGTACTCGAAAAGGACAATATTACAGTTAGGTACCAAACTAGTATTGTTGAACTTTCTGGTGAAGCGACGCCAACGACGATCGCCTTTAAGGACAATGCATCCGGGGAAATTCATACCGAGTCATTTGAGCCTGGCTCGTTTGGCATTTTTGTCTTTGCCGGCACGCAACCCCATACCGAGCTTGTTGAGCATCTCGTCGATTTGGCGCCTGATGGCGGCATTCTAACTGATGAATCTATGGCGACCCGCACGCCAGGTCTATTTGCCGCTGGCGATATCCGTTCCAAGCGTTTACGCCAGGTTGTGACCGCCGTTTCTGATGGAGCCATAGCGGCAACCAGCGCATACGCGTTTCTCCGCGGATAAGTACGATAATATATCTTATGTAAGGTTGCTATCTTTAAACGAAGTGGTTGGGCGGTGTATCAATGTGCTGTCCAACCACTTTTACTTGCCGGCTATATGGTATGCAAAACTAGATAACCTAGAATACAATATAGCTAATGAACGGAGGATCCTTATGAACCACGCCAAACGCGTTATCCCGATGTCCGATACATCGGTCAGCATTAAGCCTGAGGATATTCAACCCACTGTGTTGCCCGATGCATTTATTCAGTCCGATATCGTGCGCAAACTCAATATGTTGAGTCTGCCGCGCTATAACCAGTTGCCAAATGTGACACTCTACCGCGACCAAGTTATTGAGTATGTTGCGCTGTGGATGGAGCCGCTGTCTATTTGCGTTGAGCAGCCTATCATTACGCCATCGATGATCAATAACTACGTGAAGGTCGGCCTGGTGCCTGCTCCGGTCAAAAAGCAGTATGGTCGCGAGCAGATTGCCCGCCTGATCGCTATCTGCATCTTTAAGCAGGTGCTACCTATTGCTGCGGTGCAGGCACTCTTTAACATTCAGCGTTTGAGCTACGATGCCCCGACTGCCTTCGATTATGTGGTCGACCAGCTTGAGGCATCGATTCGCGCCGCGTTTTCTATCGAGCAGACGCCGGTTCCCGATACGGCGCATCAGGTCACACGCGAGTCGCTGCTTGTGCGCAGTGCCGTATCGTCCTTTGTTTCGAAGGCGTACTTGATGAGCTATCTCAAGTTCAACGGGTTTAATAGCTAGCCGACGTATAAAACGGGCGGGACAAAGAGCCATCTGTCGCTTTGTCCCGCCCGTTTTTTGCCTGGTTGGACTTTATTTGCCCGAAGCTACGCCCATGCCGTAGCCGATGATCAGGCCGTGCATCTCAGCGTAATAGGAATCCAGGCCGTTACAGGGCATGATGATAGTCTTGGAGCCTGGCCAGCGCTCCACAATGCGGCTGGTAAGCGCCTGGGCTCCAGATTCGTTCTCAACGTGATCGATGATGACCTCGCCGCCCGTGAAACCCTCGGCCTCCATGGTGTCGACAATCTTGGTGAGCATCTTCTTTTCGCCGCGCGTGTGCCCAACGAGTTCAATTTTGCCCGCTTCGCTCGCCGTGCCCAAAATGCGGATATTGAGCTTGTTGGCAATGACGCCGGCTGCCTTAGGAATGCGTCCGGCCTTCGCAAGGTTTTCGTAATTACACAGGCTAAAGAGGATCTTGCTGTTCTGCTCCAAGCTATCAAAGTAAGCGCAGGCGTCCTCAAAGGAAACATCCGGGTTACACGCAAGATATCGATCTAACAGTGAGAAGATCAGGTCCATCTTGCCGCCCGCTGCCCGCGAATTGACCAGGTGAATCTGGCGGGTGGGCTCCTCGGCAAGTACCATATCGCGTGCCGTAGCAGCAGCATTGTAGCTTCCCGAGACGCCCTTAGAGATGGGCATGCAGATGGTCTTGTCTGCCAATTTGAAGAGCTCGGCCCACTCCCCTACGCTGGGACAAGCGCTCGAAGAAGCGTTCGTCTCCGCCTGAACAGCGCAGTTGAGCTCATGAACATCGAGCGAAAGGTCATCGACGAATTCACGCTCCCCCACTCGAATTTTGAGGGGCGCAAATGCAAAGGTGGTATGGGGTGCGGTCGGTTGCCAATCGCGGAGGTTACAGCTTGAATCGGAGATAAGTGCCCAGCTCATAGAGGGTCCTTTCTAATTGTTCTTCAACAATTATAGCTTTCTTGCTGACCGATTGGGCCGCTATCTAGTATTCAAAACTAGATAGCGGCCTGGACTAAAGATAAAAGAATGGACCTCGCGACTTAAAGCCACGAGGTCCGCATTCACACGCTGTGTAAGATGACTTAGTAACGCACGAAGATATAGTTATTGTTCATGCCGGCGGCAACGGAGCTGATGATAACACCCGTGTTGTAGTCGGAAGCATGAATCATCTGACCACCACCGATGTAAATGCCGGTGTGGTACGAGTTGACCACAACGTCACCGGGCTGCGGATCGGACACACGCGTCCAGCCCATAAAGGTACCCGTGGTGCCCAGGCGGCAATAGCGACCAGTGAGGCAATAGCTAACAAAACCAGAGCAGTCGAAGCTGTTCGGGCCAATTCCGCCCCAGGAATAAGCGCAACCAAGCTTACTGTATGCACGCGAGACAACAGAACCGCCATCGACGGACTGGCTCGGAGCAGAAGGCGTCGGAGCCGGAGCAGGCGTAGAGGGCTGCGGCGTCGGAGCAGGTGCCGGCGTAGGAGCCGGGGTGTTGCCGCCCTGGTTGTTGTTATTGCTGGTCTGGCCACCGTTGTTGGTGTTCTCGGTCGTACCGGCAGTCTCGTTGCTCACCGTGGCCTTCTCGGCGGTGCTGGCGTTGATGCCGGCCTGCAGCGCGGCGTTGGCCTCGGCCTCTGCGGCAAGCTCCGCTTGCAGCTGCGAATCTAGAGAGTTTACGACGTTCTGGGCTTCAGCCTGCTGGGCGTTAAGCTCGTCAACATTCTTTTGCGTGGCGGCGACGTTCTTTTCCTGCTCGGACTGCTTATCGGTGAGCTGCTGCTTAAGCTCCTTGACCTCTTGAAAGGTCTGAGCTTGCTTATCGGAAACTTTGCCGTAGTAGAACAGACGGTTGAGCATATCGCTCAGGTCATCGACACCCGTCAGAACCTGAAGTAGGCTCAGGCCACCGGTCTTGTACTCGCCTGCCACGTAGGTGGAAAGCTTGGCCTGACCATCGGCGATCTCCTGCTGCTTTTGCGTGATCTCGCCAGCAGTCTGATCGAGCGCCTGCGTCTGCGTGGCGAGCTCATCGTAAATCTGCTGGGTTTGGGTACCGATCTGCTCGAGCTTCGTACGAGCGGCGGCAAGGTCGGATGCGGTATCGGCGTAGGCAGGAGCCGCGAGGCCCAAGCCCAAAACACAAGCGAGGGTTGCCGTAGCAGCGCAGCGTGCCATGTTTTTGTGCGTGTTTGCTGTGCGCATGTAGCTTCCTTTCCAGTAACTAAGGGTAACGGCTAGTCCACCGTCACCAGACTAAAGAGCTCCACATCGTCATTAGACGGCGTGAGCTTCTCGCGCGGGTTGAGAAACGCAAGCTCAAGGATACAACCGTAACCGACAAGCTTTGCGCCCATATCTCGCACCAGTTTACCTGTTGCCTCGACGGTTCCGCCCGTCGCGACCAAGTCGTCCAGAATCAACACGGTATCTTTAGAGCTGATAGCGTCGGCATGGATCTCAATTGAATCGGTGCCGTACTCGAGCTCGTAGCTCTGGCTCACGGTCTCGCGCGGCAGCTTGCCCGGTTTACGTGCGGGAACAAAGCCGGCGCCAAGGGCTACAGCCACCGGTACGCCAACCATAAAGCCGCGAGCCTCGGGACCCACGACCTTGGTGATTCCCATGCCGGCAAAGTGTTCGGCGAGGGCATCGGTCATGGCTTTGAGCGCCTCGGGATTGCCAAAGAGCGGCGTGATGTCTTTAAAGATGACTCCGGGCTCGGGATAGTCGGGGATGTCGACGAGTTGAGATAAGAAGTCGTACATTGCATGACCTTTCAATGGGTTGCCGAAATTTCAGCTGAGGTTATTTGCCTGCGGTGGCGGTGCCGGATTGCGAAGGGGCGACGACCTTGAGCGGCTTTACGAGAGAATCCTCGTGCGAAGCCGGCATGGCTGTCTCTTCGTTTTTGGCCTTGGTGGACTCGGAGCGAGTGATTTCCTCATCGAGTGCATCGATGTCGGCGTCCTCGACCACGGCGTTGAGCGACTCAAAAACGCGGTTCTTGAGCAGCGCAGTGTGCACACCTTCCGTCAGGTCGTGAAGCTTCTTAAACGCACGCTCGAGCTTGGCGTCGCGCTCGTCATCGGAGGTATCCATGCCGAGCATGCTCACGAGCACCTGCTCAAACATCGAGGACTCGCGGTTGGCGGAAGACACGTACTGACGCAGGTTGCGCGGCTCGATATGGAAGCGCGACAGCTCGGAGCAGTAGCGGATGATCGGGAAATCGCGACCATCGACGAGCTCACGATTTTGCGGGCTCTTGATGATGCGAATGAGGTCGTTCTCGGCGAGCGAGCGGATAAACGAAATCTCGACGCCCAGCATATCGGGAATGGTCTCGATGGGATGCAGCTTTTGCTTTGTCTCCTTGGGCTCCGTCTTGAGTGGAACATCGGACAGCAAGCCCACCTCGTAGGCGAGCGTTGACAGGTCCGTGGCGTTTTCCAAGCGCTGCTTAATTACGTTGAGCGGCATGTAGCGAGTCTTCTGCAAGTGCAGAATGACCTCCAGGCGATCAACGTCCTCCTTGGAGTACTGACGGTATCCCTTAGGCGTACGATGAGGGGTAATGAGCCCCTCATCCTCTAGAAATCTAATTTTTGAGTTCGAAAGATCGGGGTATGCGCCTCGAAGTAGGTTGACGACTTGGCCGATACTCAGATAGTTGCGTTCGGCCATTCCCTACTCACCGGTTTCGATGCGCTCCGGCGTGCTCTCGTGGTAGATGAGCGTAAACGTACCGATCTGGACGGAAGAACCGTCGTGCAGCGGGGCCGCGTTGACTATGGCACCGTCGACCCAGGTGCCATTGAGCGAGCCCAGGTCCTCGATGCGAGCTCCGAGGCCCTCGCGAATAATGCGCGCGTGGCTGCGCGAAACAGTCATGTCGTTGAGGAAGATGCCGTTCGCGGGATCGCGGCCGATGGTGGTCACGTCGTCCTCGAGCTCAAAGGCGGCACCAGTCTGCGGACCCTTGACGATGGACAGAACGGGGGCGGTGATGCGCACGTTGGCCATGAGGTCGGGAACGGTGACGTCGCTTGAAGGCACGCGGAATACGCAGGTAGCGTCAGCAGTCTTATCATTCTGAGGCATATTGTTAACCATGTTGTCCATGACAACCCCTAACTTATCGCGGACGTGCCGCAAATAATGAACCGTACGTAATCATACCCCAACGAATCAGTCTTCGATTTCAGGGTTCAGAAAGTCGATGTCCTCGTCCTCGGGATGCGCGAGAGCCTGTTTAATGGCCACTCCGCCCTTAATGGAGTAGATGACAGCCGTGAGCATGGAGAAGATCACGCCGCCGTACACAAAGAAGATGCCGAGGGGCACCGAGCTTCCGTTGAGGCCCGGGAAGGCCTTAAGGGTTGAAGGTAAAAGATGCAGGCCGTCAATAACGGGGAACCCGAGCAGCATGAGCGAGAAGCCGGTCATGAGCAGCGCTGTGGCAATCTTTCCGGGGAAGACGACATCGATGGGGCGACGGTGATAATGACGCACGATAAGCGTGCCGATGCCCAGATAGATGTCGCGGCCGATAATGAGCACGCAGACCCAGATGGGCAGCTCTCCGCGGACCACCAGTCCCAGCACGCCGGTGAACAGCAGCGCGCGGTCGCAAATGGGATCCATGACCTTGCCGAGCCACGAGACCGTCTTAGTCATGCGGGCGATCTGCCCGTCCATCCAGTCGGTGGAGGCGGCAACGGCGTAGATAACGATGGCGATGACACGGTTGTTATCCGTCACAAACAGGTACAGGAATACCAGGGTGAGGATCAGGCGCGTAAAGGTGATGAAATTGGAGATCGTAAAGATCTTATTCGACGGGTAATCGGAAGTGCCGATAAGCTCCTTTTTGATCTTCTTTTTGATGCCCACAGGACTCCCCCGCTGGTTAACGACAAAACTTTCGATACTATACCCGTTCCGGCGATGTCTATCCAGCGTAAGCATAGAGAGTCCAGACATGTGGAGGGCGCTTTTAGGCGGCGGGGATTTCGCATTCGTGTACATCAGCCTCCAAACATGTCGAAAAATGTCGATTTTGGTGGCTGATGTACACGTTTTGATTCGGTGGTTACATCGAGCGGGAACGTTGTTGCTTTAAGCAAAATAATCATGGTGATTAAAACAAAAAAGGTCAGGCACTAGGTGCCTGACCTGCAAACTTCTGGTCGGGACGACTGGATTCGAACCAGCGACCCCTTGACCCCCAGTCAAGTGCGCTACCAAGCTGCGCCACGTCCCGAAGCTATTGTTTGTTGCTCTGCTCTCGCTCGCAACAGGGAGTATATTAACCCGAAACTTTGGACTTGTGCAAGAACTTTTTTATAAATTTTGAAGCAAGTCCAAAATTGTATCTGCGAGCTGGGGTTTTGTTAGCACGGGAAGTTCTTGCGTGCCCGTTGTGCTCACAATCCAGGCCTTGTTAGTGTCGGTTCCAAAGCCCGAATCGGCGCGCGAAACATCGTTGGCGATAATGGCATCGCAACCCTTGCGGGCGAGCTTTCGCCGAGCGTACTCCACGACGTTATCGGTCTCGGCCGCAAAGCCGATCACGCACCGCTCCCCCTTTTGGCGCGAAAGCTCGGCCAAGATGTCAACGGTCTCGACCAGTTCAATGCGATCCAAACGCTCGTTGGACTTTTTGAGTTTATGGTCGGCTGGAGCGGCGGGTGTGTAGTCAGCGACGGCAGCCGCACAAATGGCCGCATCGGCCGTCTGAAAGGCGCTCAGAGCCGCCTGCAGCATCTCTGTGGCGGTTTGCACACGCACGCACTCCACGCCGCGGGGAACATCAAGCGATGTCGGTCCCAGCACAAGCGTGACCTCGGCACCGCGGCGAGTGGCCTCCCCCGCCAGGGCGATGCCCATCTTGCCCGACGACCGGTTGCCAATGAATCGCACGGGGTCGATCGGCTCGTGCGTGGGGCCAGCGGTAATCACGATGCGCTTACCTGCTAGGTCCTGAGGCACGGGATTGAGCACCTCACAGACAGCCTCGACGATGTCCTCGGGCTCGCTCATGCGTCCCGTGTCCACATCGCCGCAGGCAAGGTAGCCACTGCCCGGACCCACCACATGCACGCCGCGGTCGCGCAGCGTGGCCATGTTGGCTTGCGTCGCCGGCGCCTTCCACATGCCGTTGTTCATGGCCGGCGCGATCACGACGGGTCGCGGCGTTGCCAGCAGCGTGGTGGAAATGAGGTCGTCGGCGATGCCGTTGGCCATCTTGGCGATGATATTGGCCGTCGCGGGCGCCACGACCACCAGATCGGGCTCCTGCGCAAGCGAGATGTGGTGGATGGGGTCAGACGGGTCGTCGAATAGCCCAACCGCGACCGGCTCATTGGTGAGTGCGCGGAAGGTAAGCGGCCCCACGAACTCCGTGGCATGCTCGCTCATAATGACCTTGACGTGCGCGCCGCGCTTTTGCAGCAGGCGCACGATATTGCACGACTTATAGGCGGCGATCCCGCCGGTAATGCCCAGCAGGATCGTTTTTCCCTCAAGTTGAATTGAATTGTTGGATGCCGCCGTCATCGCTAGGCTTCCTTGCTCGGGAGTACTAGGAGACGGTGGCAGTACGGGCAGTGCGTAATCTCGCTGCCGTCGTGGTTGAGGTCGCTCATGGACGATGCCTGCAGCGCGGTGTGGCAGACCGTGGGGATGTTGCCCTGGATGGTCTCGACGGCCAGGCCGCGGAACTGCTTGAGCAGGCGCTCGTAGTCGGTGGTCACGTCGGCCGGCAGCGTAGCGGCAAGCGCGGTGCGCTCCTTCGTGGCGGCGTCAATCTGAGCCTGTAGGTCGGCAGCCTTGGCACGGGCGGCCTTGGTATCGGCTTTCACGCCCTCCTCGAACTTGGCGATGATGGCCTGCGCGCGGGCCTCGCGGTCGAGCGCCTCCTTATGGGCGACAACGACATCCTTGCGGGTGTGCTCAATCTTGTCCAGGCGCTTGGCCAGGGTGGCGAGTTCATTCTCCAGGTCCTGAACCTCGCGGTAGTCGGAGCCGTCGACGTGGCGCTTCTTGGCAGCCTCGATGGCGTTGTTGGTCTGAATCTCGGTGGTGTTGAGATCGTCGAGCTCAATGTCCAGATCCTTGCGCTGGGCGTAGAGCTTGGTCATCTCGGACTTGAGCTTCACATAGGTCTTGCGTTTGGAAGCGAGCTCCTTGAGCTCCGGCATATTGGCAAGTTCGCTCTTGTTGCGGGCGAGCTCCAAATCGATCTGTTGCAGCTTGAGTAGCGTAGCGCCGGCGCTCATAAGTTCTCTCCTTTTGTCACAGTCCACCATTGGCAAGGGTTCAGTATTTTAATCGCATGACGGGGGTCGACCCCGGCGTCAACTGCAGAGTTCATCAATATATCAACGAACGGCTCTTCGGAGCGGTCGTGGCCGAGCAAAATCACCGGCAGCCCGCGCAAGGCAAGGTCTTGCGCCACGTGGTAGCCCGCCTCGCCGGTTACGATGACATCTGCGCCCGCGTCGATGGCGAGCTCTCCAAAGTCGCCCAGGGAGCCGCCCAAAATAGCGACGGTACGGCATGCGTGCTCGGCTTCGCCCCATACACGCGGGTCGCTGCCGAAGGCCGTGGCAGCACGGGTAGCAAGATCGCGCAGTGTGCACGGGTCGTTGAGCGTTGCAAGCGCGCCCAGGCCGGTGGCCTCGGGGGCGTCCACGTGCTCCAGTGAGCTCACGGGTGCGGCACCCAGCAGCTCGCTCAGGCCGGCGCGGGCTTCGTGCGAGCGGTCCAGGTTGGTGTGGAGCGAGATAATGCTCACGCCGCAACGCGCTGCCTCGTAGAGCGCCGCGCTGCATTGGGGGCGTGCGGAATCCGACGGACAAAACGCCTCGGGCGCCTTAATATAAATCGGATGATGCGTTAGCAGCACATTGGCGCCGGCCTCCTGGGCGCGGTGCACATTGGCTTCGGTCGCATCGAGTGCGCAGGCAACACCGGTAATCTCCGCGGCAGGGTCGCCAACGGAGAGTCCTACATGGTCCCAACTCTCGGCATCGGTCTTGGGATAGCGTGCCAGCAGGGCACGCTCGAGCTCGGCGACGATCATGCGGCACCCACGATCGAGAGCAGCGTCTGGGCAAACTCGTCCAGATCGGCCGGGTCCACACGGTCATCGAAGGAGATACGCAGTGCACCCAGGGCCTGTTCGCGGCCAATACCCATGGCGCTGAGAACATGGCTCGGGTCCATGCTGCCGCTCGAGCAGGCCGAGCCGGCCGAAACCTCAAAGCCGGCGGCGTCGAGCTTGATGATGAGCTCCTCGGAGTCCATGCCATCAATGTAGATCGATACCATGCCGGGCAGACGGTCGGCATGCGCATAGTCGCCCATGGTGGCGTGAATGCGAGGGTGCGCCGTAAGCGTGGCGTAGAGCTTGTCGGAAAGGGTTTGCAGCGTCGCACGCTCCTGGGCTACATGGGGCGCCAGCGTTCGGGCGGCAGCGGCAAAAGCCAGCTGCGGGCGCAGGTCCTGCGTGCCCGCGCGACGTCCGGCTTCCTGTCCGCCGCCAAAAATGCGCGGGCGCAGCGGCGTGCGGCTCTTAAGGTAGAGCGCGCCGGATGCCACGGGGCCACCGATCTTGTGCGCGGCAACGGTCATGGTGTCAACTCCCAGCTCGGTGACATCGAGCGGAATATGCAGATAGCCCTGGATGGCATCGGTGTGGAACAGGGCGCCGGCAGCATGTGCGGCGGCGGCAAGCTCGCGGATGGGCTGCACCACACCGGTCTCGTTATTGGCGA
>URYW01000044.1 GCA_900552145.1 uncultured Collinsella sp.
GTCCTCACCATCATCCTGTAAGGCGAACTCTCCTTCACCATCAACCTCTCGGCGATGACAATCCTCTCCTTCAATTCGACCTCGCTGATCTCGTTTGCCCTCGCAGCCGCTTCCTTGCTCTTTGCGGCAACTCGACGCAGTGCCTCAGACAATCCGCGGACTGCAGGTGCCATCGTCACCTTATCGACCGCCACGCTCGGTTTCTATGTGATGCAGTCGCTCACCAGTAGCCTGTGGCGTCCCGTCTTCAATACGTTGCTCGCAAACATACTGGTCAGCCAAAACAGCCCGGCAGTTATATGTATCGTCACGGGTACCGTCATTAGCATCGTCTTTGCCCTGACGCTTCTCACCATCGACGCAGCTAGAAGCCTTATCGTTCGCAAGCTCAAGCGGCAATAGACACGCTGCCGTCAGACCCTAAAGCCGCTACAGCCGTGGCAGTTTCCTGCGTTTTATTCAAAGCTTGCCGTCAAGGTGCGCCGAGCCTTTACAATAGGACAGTCTCAAGGACGTATTCGATAGCTTCCGCGCAGCACTCGCCCGCCGCGCGTGAAAGGATATATTGCCCCATGCCTTCAACCCTTCCCGCCCCCATCGACAAGCTCGCCATCGTCGTCGTTACGTACAAGCGCCAGGAACTCCTGGCCAACTTGTTCGACTCCATGACCAGGCTCACGGCAACGCCTTGGCGCATCGTAATTGTCGATAACGAGAATTCGCGCGAGACCGAGGCCATGTGCACCGCATTCAACGAGCGCTTGGCCAACCTGTGGGGCACCGACACCGAGCAGCCCGACGCAAAGGGCGGCACCGACCGTGTGATCTACGCCCCGCAGCTCGAAAACGGCGGTGGTGCGGGCGGCTTCTCCGCCGGCACCAAGTGCGCCTACGACCTAGGCGCCCAGTGGTTCTGGGTAATGGACGATGACGTGCTCGTCATCCCCGAAGGCATCGAGCGTCTTGCCTAGTGGACCGACCGCTACGATGTCATCCAGGGTTCGCGCCTGGACTTTGACGGCGGCGCCTTCTTTTGGCAGTACCAGCTCATCCTTTCACTCGGCATTCCTAACCCCATCGCCAAGTGGGATCTGGGTCCCGAGGGCTACCGCACTATGAACCAGCTGTGCTTTGAGGGCGGAATGTTCTCGCGCCGCGTGGTCGACAAGATTGGCCTGCCCGACGCGCGCTTCTTTATCTACGGCGACGATGCCTGCTATGGCTACGTGGCCAGCCAGCACTTCCCCGCCGCCGTTGTTGCCGACGTGGTGCTTAAGCGCGCCCGCGCCGTCTCTAACTGGGATATCGCCGGCAAGCGCCAGCTCAACTCCACGAGCGACACCAACCGTTACTACATCATGCGCAACCGAGGCTTCCTCGCTCGCTATATGCAGATCTACGGTGACTACCACCCCATGCTGTTCCGCCTGGGCAATGCCGCGACCTTCTGCAAGGAATTCATTCGCCTGGCTGCGGTCGATAAGTGCTTTAAGACCGGTATTCCGGCGCTGCGCCGTGGCATGAAAGACGCCCGCAAGATCATCAAGGATCCCAACTGGAAGCCCATGCCGCCCATGAAGGACACCGAGTAACGGAAGCCGGAAACACCTCGGCGCTTAAAGCCGCTGGCACACCGTAGCCACATGCTGCCCATCAAAACCGAACCCCCAGCGCATGCGACCCACGCCGGGGCGTGGTACACGGATTTCGTCGATGCCGTCGCGCTCTATGTCGAGTAGCGACTGCACGGCCAGCAATTCCAACCCCAGCGCATCCACATCGGGGTCATACATCATGTTGATCGTTATCAGCGGACGTTCATCGAGCATACCGATCGTATCGGCTATGTCGAACGCGGCGCACGTAGGAAAAACCTGGATGTCCCAGCGATCCGCGCCACACTTTCGCCTCGAAGCAGGATTGGCATAACCCGGCAATCCAAAGCAGAGTCCTTGCAAGAGTAGGTGATATGGCAGCGGTGTATCTGGGTCGGTCGCACCGATTCCCGCATCTCCCAAGATGCGGCTTAGCGCCCGCCTCACGGTATCCTCGTTCCCATGGCACAGCCCGTCGCGAAACGCATCGACGTCTCGAATGTCTTCTGCAGCGCACTCAAACCACTCAATAATCACTAGACGCAAGGCCTGGCGAAGCTCGTTATTGGGCAATCGCAAAGCACGGAAGCGATCGCCATGCTCTGGCTCCTCAGTCATATCCGTCGTGAGAAAACCGGACAGATACAGCGCCGTCCACAGGCCATCATCAGACGAGGCCTCTGGACCCGCAGCGCCCAAACAAAGCGGGACATCAACGCACCCATGGGCCTCGAGCAAATCAAACAAGACCGAAAGGCGGTCGAGATTCCACCCGGCAACTACCCTACTCAGGCAATCGGCATATCCATACAGATCGGCGCGCACAGGCGCCGTGCAGCCTCGGTCCAGAAAACCGATCACACGCGCTGGACTCGAGCAATAGGCCCTACCAAACCGATATCCCTCGAGCCATTCACGCGCATCATCCAGGTATTCCTCGCGTCCAGTATGATTCAGCAGAGCCTCGACCTCGGCATCCGAAAAGCCGAACCAACGATCACACCACGCCGACAGCGGCGTCGCCAGACAATACGAGCAGCCATGCAAAGAAAGCGCCGCTTCGGCAGGGCCGGGACACTCCCCCATCAGACACGTCAGCCGCAACGAATCGCGCGCAGTGGCAATGGCGTCAAACAGCACGCGATCGAATAGCCCTGCCGGATCGGCATCGGAAGCGTCCCTCGCGCTCGCACGGCCCAACCACGCCGCATCGTACCCATCAACGAGCAATACAACCTGCCCATCGCAGGCCATCTCCAGCAGCTCAATGAGCACACCGAGCACCGAGTCAACCTCATCCTCACTCGCCGCGCCACGCGCAACGCGTTCGATGTGACGTACCTTGTCTCGAGCTAAATCCGGAGCCTCCAAAAGCGCCAGCAGGCGAGCGCACTCGTCCGAAAGAGCATCGCGCACGACGTCGGCAACATCGGTGCCACGCCTCGCAGCGCCAGAAAAGTCCAGCGATATCACCGGATAGCAAGCGTACTCATCCCGATAGCGCCCGCCGTCTGCATCCCAAATCTGAGCATCGGCAAACAAACGCTGACCAGCACGACCGACCGCTGGACGCTCCAGAAAAGCCCTGAGCATCGACAAGTTCATGCTCTTGCCAAAACCCACGGGTCGACAGCACACCACAACGGACGCGTCGCAGTCCAACACATCGGCAATAAACATGGTCTTGTCGACCAGCGTGCAGCAACCAAGAGTCTCCGCATAGTCGTGCATGCCAATGGGCAAAGCCGCATCGTCGGCACAGCCGATCAAACGCACGCCAAAGCCGTCAGCACAACCATTATTTGCCTGTTCAGACACCAAAACGTTCCCCCTAAATCGCAACACGATGCCAATTGTAATGACCGCCTCGCGCGTACCGATGTCGCCGCGCAAACATATCGGGCAACGGTAGCAACAAGAGGTATGAGGGGGCATAACTAATCGTTGCACAACAAAACGGGGCCCAATGTATTAGCACCAGACCCCGTCCCAACTCTTTAGTTATCTAGCAACCGAGAGGCTACACCTCCGAGCCGTCCTCCCCAGAAGCCTTCTTCTGCTGATCGAGCTTATGCTTACCACTTACGATAGACGTAGCGCCCAGTGTGGCCAAGCTTGCACTGGCAAGGCTCGCCATAACGATAAGGTCGCCCGTCTTGGGCATGTTGCCGCCAGATGACTTGGTCGTTGTAGTCGTCGTGGTTATAGTGGTCACCGTCTTGGAGTCATTTTGCTCCTGGTTCTGGTTGTCGGTGTTGCCCTTACTGCTGTCCTCGCCCTGCTGCCTTCCGTCCTCGGTCTTGTCCTTGTTCTTGTCCTTCTCCTCAGATTCAGACTTCTTGTCCTCGTCCTTCTTCTGAGCGGACTTGTCGTCCTTCCCCTCAGAGCTAGAACCCTTATCGGATTCGGTCTTCTCGGAAGCCTTGTCCTTGGAGTCGCCCTTTGCGGCCTCGGTCTTTTCCGTGGAAACCTGATCAGAGTTGTCCTTGTTCTGAGTCGAGCCGTTATTGACGCCAGCCATCAGCGAAGAACCCAGCGTAGAACCAAGCTGCTCGGAGAAAGAAGGCTTCTTGTCCGGCGAAGCAACGGGAGCGTCCGGCGCCTTATTCGAGTCATCCTTGGAAGCATCGGAATCAGGGGTCGTGTCAGAGCCGGAGCCGTTGTTAGAGCCGGTGTCAACGGACGAATCGCTCGAGCCGGTAGATGAGTTAGAGGTGTCAGCGCCGGTCGAACCAGAAGCGTCGCTGTCCGTATTGCCGGCAGAGCTTGAAGACGAATCGCCCGCAGCAGAGCCGTTCGAATCGGAGCCGTTCGAGGTAGAGCCGTCGTTGGTAGTGCCACTAGCAGAGCCAGTACCGTCAGCATCGGTCGAGGGCGCATCCATCCTGTCATCGTTGGCATCGTCACTCGAGTCGTCATTCGAATCAGGTGTCGGCGAGGGCGCCGGCGCAGGCTCGGGCTGCACGGGCGTCGCAGCGGCCGCCTCGTCCTCGGCGATATAAGCCAAGCAGTCCTTCAGCTCATTCTTATAACGATTCTTCCAGCCCTCATGATACTGGGGCTGACTTGAAAACTTGGTGGCGACATTGTTGACCACGCTATTGGAGAGCGCCGTCACAAACTCGCGGTCGGACATATCGTTGGAAAGATTCGCCCAGCGGAAAAAGTCCCTGCAGCCACCGGTGCCGCACATGTTGGTGATGCTCCACACCATGCCCTTAACGCAGTCGGCGCGGCCAGAAATATCAATGCCTAGGCCGCTCTTGAGCCACGCCTCGGTCACCGCATAGTACGAGTTGTACGCATAGGCATCTTGAAGTGCAGAGAACTCAACAGGATCGGTGTTGTAAGCACCCTGGAAAGCCTCCTGCGCGATACGGCCCAGCTCGGTGAGCTGGCCGTTCTCGTACATGGCATTGCTCGTGTTGGAAATCTCGCTGCCGCGATCAATCGCATCCTTGAGCATGCTGTATTTTTCGGGGTTGTAGTTGTAGGCCTGCTTCATAAACGGAATGAGCGACCAACGACGGTCGAACTGGTAATAACCCAGCGCGTTGTAGCCGTCACCATACGAAAAGCCCTGGTTATAGTTGCCATGGCTCTCATATTTGGTGAAGTACTTCATCTCGGGAGTCACGTTGACAAACGAAACGCCCTGGACCGACCTCAGCACGCCCGAGAAGGACTGCTGGGTGTAGCGACCCTTATCGATATCGGTGGCATCCGAGGCAACGCCCGGCGTGGGCTCCTCGGCAGCGGCGGGTGCCGGCGCGGAAACGGCGCCAAACGAAAGCGCCAGCGTCAGGCCCGCGACAATCGCAGAATGCTTGGGCTGCATAAGATCCTCCCTGCATTGGTGGAGATAAAGTTCAGTTTGCAAAGATAAAAATAAGTATTGCAGCTCGCCCGTTGTTGCACAACAACCCCTCGGTAAACGGCAACAACCCTCCGCGAAATCTTAAGGAATTGCGCTCAACCTACAGCTTAATGTCAAAGTTGATCTCGGGAACGGCGGCCAGGTCGGCCAACGTCACGCCGTCGACGTACTTTTCGATCACGTCGTCCAGGCCGCGCCAGAACTTGACGGTCGAGCACAGATCACTGCGGGCGCAACTGTTGTCGATGCCGTCGCACGCCACCGGAGCCGTGCTGCCCTCAACGGCACGCAGGATGTCGCCGGCACGCACCTCGGCCGGGTCCTTGGCCATCATGTAGCCGCCGCCCTTGCCGCGCACGCTCTTAAGCAGGTCCGCCTTCATGAGCGGACGCACCAGCTGCTCCAAATACTTTTGCGAGATATGCTCGCGGTCGGCAACCTCGCGCAAGGCAATCTTGCCCTCGGCGTCGCCCAGCGCCGCGATATAGATCATCAGTCGGAGGGCATAGCGGCCCTTGGAAGAAATGAGCATACCTACCCTCCCATCGCATCTGGGACAACATAACCAGGTTTGTTTGTCCCAAATTTAAAGTAAGTGGGACAAACACAACAGGTTATTTTGTCCCAGAATTTGAAAAGTCGAGTGGATTAGTCGGGTTTTCCCTTGACTAACGCCGAACCCATAGTAACTTTATTCCGAGAAGATTCCTAGGGTTTAGTACACCTATGAGTACACCATATACAGAGAGGGACAGCATGAGCGCAAATCCGCTGCTTTCCATCGAAGGTCTGACCGCCTCCGTGGACGAGAAGACCATCCTCCACAACGTCAACCTCAACGTCGCCGCCGGCGAGACCCACGTGCTGATGGGACCCAACGGCGCCGGCAAGTCCACCCTCGGCCACCTGGTCATGGGCGACCCCGTCTACACGGTCAACGACGGCCGTATCGTCTTTGACGGCCAGGACATCACCGAGCTCACCACCGACAAGCGTTCGCGCGCCGGCCTGTTCCTGAGCTTCCAGGCCCCGGTTGAGATCCCAGGCGTGCCGCTGTCGAGCTTTTTGCGCGCCAGCATCGCCGGCCGCCCCGGCCTGGAGATGAAGGGTAAGGAGTTCCGCCGCCGCGTCAAGGAGCTCGCGGCCGAGCTCAACATGGACACCGCCTACCTCAACCGCGAGCTGGGTGTGGGCTTCTCGGGCGGCGAGAAGAAGAAGGTCGAGATGCTCCAGCTCCTGTTGCTGCAGCCCAAGCTCGCCATCCTCGACGAGACCGACTCGGGCCTGGACGTCGACGCCCTGTCCACCGTCAGCCATGGCATGGACGCCTACCGCAAGAGCTGCGACGGCTCCATGCTCATCATTACGCACAACACGCGCATCCTGGAGCACCTGGATGTCGACCGCGTCCACGTTATGGTCAAGGGCCACATCGTGCGCGAGGACGACGCCTCACTGATCCCCTGGATCGACAAGAACGGCTTTGAGACCTTCGAGCGCGAGGCCGCCGAGCAGCGCGCCCAGGCCGAGGCCGCCGCTGCCGAGCAGCAGGCGTAAAGGGGCGACGCAATGACCAAGAACCGCACCGAGGTCGCGGACATCGACCGCAGCCTCTACGACTTCACCTATGGCGAGGAGGGATTCGAGCGCCTCGACGCCGGCATCACGCCCGACATCGTGCGCGAGATTAGCGCCAAGAAGGACGAGCCGCAGTGGATGCTCGACCTGCGCCTCAAGTCCCTCGAGATCTTCAACCGCTTCCCGGATCCGACGTGGGGCCCCTCCATCGAGGGCCTGGACATGGACAACATCGTCACCTACGTCAAGCCCAACACCGACCAAAAGCACGACTGGGAGTCGGTGCCTGACGACATCAAGAACACCTTTGAGCGCTTGGGCATCCCCGACGCTGAGCGTAGCTACCTGGCGGGCGTCGGCGCGCAGTACGACTCCGAGCTGGTCTACCACAACATGCAGGACACGGCGTCCAAGATGGGCATCGTCTACTCCGGCATCGAGGAGGCCCTGCACGACCCGCAGTGGGAGCCGCTCATCCACGAGAAGTTTATGACGCTCATCCCGCCCACCGACCACAAGTTTGCGGCCCTGCACGGAGCCGTATGGTCGGGCGGCTCGTTTGTCTACGTACCCAAGGGCACCAAGTTGGACTTCCCGCTGCAGAGCTACTTCCGCCTTAACGCCAAGGGCGACGGCCAGTTTGAGCACACGCTCATCATCGTCGAGGACGATGCCGACCTGCACTTCATTGAGGGTTGCTCCGCGCCCAAGTACAACGTGGCCAACCTCCACGCCGGCGCTGTGGAGCTCTTTGTGGGCAAGCGTGCGCACCTGCGCTACTCGACCATCGAGAACTGGTCCAAGAACATGTACAACCTCAACACCAAGCGCGCGCGTGTGGACGAGGACGGCGACATCGAGTGGATCAGCGGCTCCTTCGGCAGCCACGTGGGCTACCTCTACCCCATGAGCGTGCTCAATGGCCGCCGCGCCCGCTCGAGCTTTACCGGCATCACCTTTGCCGGCGCCGGTCAGAACCTCGACACCGGCTGCAAGGTCGTACTCAACGCGCCCGAGACCTCGGCAACCGTCGAGACCAAGGGCATCTCCAAGAGCGGCGGCATCCAGACCTTCCGCAGCTCTATCGTAGCCACGCCTAAGGCCGAGGGCTCCAAGGCAACCGTAAGCTGCCAGTCGCTCATGCTCGACGACCAGAGCCGCTCCGACACCATCCCCGCCATGGACATCCGCGCCAAGAACGTCGACATCGGCCACGAGGCCACCATCGGCCGCATCGGTGTCGACATGGTGTTCTACCTGATGAGCCGCGGCATCTCGGAGGAAGAGGCCCGCACCATGATCGTCAACGGCTTTGCCAACCCGGTCTCCAAGGAGCTGCCGTTGGAGTATGCCGTCGAGATGAACAACCTGATCAAGCTCGAGATGGAAGGAGCGATCGGATAATGAAACAGACCACCAACACCGCTGCTACCACCCTTGAGCAGGTCAATGCGATGCCGGCTGCCACTTGGGGTTGTCTCATGATGAACCATTCCAAGCTCGAGCTCTCTGACTAGCTTGCCGCCGCTCCCACCGAGGCCGTTGAGGTCGAGGGCTTGGACGAGCAGTTTACTGGTGTGGCAGACGCGTTCGAAGCCGCCATGGACACCATGGCCGAGCGCTTCCCCGAGCGCCGCGCCTCCGCCCCCGGCGACGCCGCCGACCGCGCCCGCATCACGCCCGAGACCGAGCTCGACGTGCCCGCCACCTCCATCTACCAGGCCGGCGCCATCAAGCTCGAGGAGGAACTCTCCCCCGCTGAGGCCTTCGAAACCGGCATGGGCGAGGCTGCCTACGCCTACTTGGCCGAGCACGCTACCAAGCGCATCGTCATCGATGTACCCGCATACAAGCACGCCACGGTTACCGCGCGCGTGAGTGGCGTCGACGCTGCCGCGGCCATCGCCGCCATCGATGTCGTCGCCCGTCCGCAGGCAACGCTCGACCTGCAGATTGCCCTGGACTCCCCCGTTGCCGGCCAAGGCGTCGTGGGCTCCGCGCTACGCGTGTGCGCCCACGAGTACGCCACCGTCAACGTGACCTGCACGCAAACGCTCGACGATAGCTGGATCGCGCTCGACGACACCGGCCTGTTCCTGGACGAGGGCGCGCGCGTCAACGTGCAGCACACCGTCCTGGGTGCCGGCGCCAGCGCCACCGGCCTTGCCGGCGACCTGCTGGGCGATACCGCCAAGGTCACCATCGATACTGACTACCTGGGCGCCCGAGAGCAGGTGCGCGACTTTAACTACGAGCTGCGCCACCGCGGTCGCAAGACCGAGTGCGAGATCGACGCCAACGGTGTGCTGACCGGCACGTCCAAGAAGGTCTACCGCGGCACCATCGACCTCGTGCACGGCTGCAAGGGCGCAACCGGCACCGAGCGCGAAACCGTGCTGCTCGCCAACAAGGGCGTCGACAACAAGACCGTCCCCGTCATCCTCTGCGACGAGGACGACGTTGCCGGCAACCACGGCGCTACGATCGGCCACGTCCGCGACGAGCAGCTGTTCTACCTCGCCTGCCGTGGCCTTGACCAAAACGCCGCCGAGGACCTGTTCATCCGCGCCAAGCTGGAGGACGCCGCGCTTTCCGCGACCGACGAGCGCACCCGCGCCGCCGTCGTCCGCTTGGGCAACAACCTGATCGATAACTTTGAAGAGGAGCTCGCATGATCGACACCGAGCACGTTAAATGCGATACCTGTACCGCACCGGAGCCTATGGAGCTCGACGCCAGCGACGAGGCCTCGCGCGGCTGGCCTACCGTCGACATCGAGACCAATCCCTACAAGGCACAGTTCCCGCTGTTCCAGCAGCACCCCGAGATCGCCTTCCTCGATAGCGCCGCCACCGCGCAGCGCCCCGCCTGCGTGCTCGACGCCGAGCGCGACTTCTACCAGCGTATGAACGCCAACCCCCTGCGCGGCCTGTACTCGCTATCCGTCGAGGCCACCGAGGCCATCGCGAAGGTCCGCCGGCAGATCGCCGACCTCATCGGCGCTCCCCAGGCCAACGAGGTCGTCTTCACTCGCAACACGAGCGAGTCGCTCAACCTGGTCGCCAAGAGCTTTGCACCCACGGTGCTCGAGCCCGGTGACGAGGTCGTCATCACCATCATGGAGCACCACTCCAACCTAATCCCGTGGCAGCAGGTCTGCCGCAAGACCGGCGCCAAGCTCGTCTACCTCTACCCCACCAAGACCGGCCAGCTCACCACCGAGGAGGTTCTTGCCAAGGTGGGTCCCAAGACCAAGATCCTGGCCGTGGGACAGGTCTCCAACGTGTTGGGCGTCGAGAACCCAGTCAAGAACCTCGGCAAGCTCGTGCACAAGTACGGCGGCTACCTGGTCGTCGCCGGTGCGCAGTCGCTGCCGCACATGCCGGTCGATGTGGCCGACCTGGGCGCCGACTTCTTTGCCTTTAGCGCGCACAAGGCCATGGGCCCCATGGGCATCGGCGTGCTGTGGGGCAAGATGGACCTGCTGAACGCCATGCCGCCAGTGCTTACCGGCGGTGAGATGATCGATTCGGTCACCGAGCAGGACGCCGTCTGGGCGCCCGTTCCCGAGAAATTCGAGGCCGGCACGCAGGACGCCGCCGGCATCTTCGCCACGGGTGCCGCCCTTGATTACCTGGTCAATACGGTGGGTTACGAGAACATCCAGGCCCGCGAGCAGGCACTCGTCCACTATCTGATGGGCGAGCTCATGCAGCTCGACTTTGTCCAAATCATCGGTTCCATCTACTGGGACAACCACCACGGCGTTGTGAGCTTTAACGTCAAGGGAATTCACCCGCACGACGTCGCGAGCATCATGGACATGGACGGCGTCTGCATCCGCGCCGGCCACCACTGCGCGCAGCCGCTGCTCACCTGGCTGGGCGTCGAGAACCTTGCCTGCTGCCGCGCCAGCGTGGCCTTCTACAACGACAAGGCCGACATCGACAAGTTCATCGCCGGCCTGCATCACGTTTGGAGCACGTTCAATGGGTAATCTGTACACCTCCACCACATTTATGGAGCACAACTCGCACCCCGACTATAAGTACGAGATGGATGCCCCCACGCATGAGCACGACGGCATCAACCCCAGCTGTGGCGACGAGCTCACCTTGCAGCTGCGTGTCGAGAAGGGCGTGATCGAGGAGGCCTCGTTTACCGGGCACGGCTGCGCCATCAGCCAGGCCAGCGCCGACATCATGGCCGACCTCATCACCGGCGAGACCGTCGAGGAAGCTCACCGCTTGGCAGAGCTCTTCCTCGCCATGATCCGCGGCGAGAAGCTCTCCGAGGACGACCTGGAAGACCTGGACGAAGCCGCCCAGCTCCAGGACATCTCGCACATGCCCGCCCGCGTCAAATGCGCCGAGCTCGCCTGGCGCACCCTCGACGGCATGCTCGAGGGACAAGTTAACGAATAGCGGATGCCCTAAATCCAAGGATTTTGATTGTCGAGCCGTCCGATACGGACGACTCGGCTTTTTCATAACGAGCGCGGATACACAGTCCGCGCGTCCGGCGCCCGGTCTGTCATTTACTGCGCTGTCAGCTGCGAACACGGGCGTTTTCCACAGCATCAAATGCCTGCCGCAGGGCCACGGACCCGCCAAGCAATGTGCCAAGCCCCGTCCTACCGGGCTCCGGCTCGCCTCGCGCCTGCCGCAGACGGGTCCCCTAGGGTGCGGCGTGCATTTTTGCGAGTATTCAGCACGACAAGCCGTATGTATACGCATTGGAAGCGTTAATCAACATCTCCAGTCGCCTTTATATTGCGTTTTAGAACAAGAATCGTGGTCTCAGGAGGCGCAAACATGAGTTTCGGGAGCGTATCGGCAGGCATAAATAGTTTCAGAGCCCGTATGTTGCAAAATAGCGGCGGCGCCGACAGCACCACGATGCAGAAAACTCCGCTTTTTGCACGGCGCGGACGGGGGTAGGAACGGGCAAAACCGAGCGGAGCCGTAATTTTATGCATGACGGCAATCGTTCTATGCAAATAAAGAAGCGCAGTGACCGTACCAAGCTTTTAGAACAATAGTTGTGGCATATGGGCGACCCCAGCTGCGGTGCACAGGCGGCCCTACACCACGTTTCCGCCAGTCCGCACCGCTGTTCGTGCACAGGCACGCACAATGCGAGAAACGGTACTTTTGCCAATCCCCGTATACCGCTCAATCTGACGCACCGTAAAACCGGCATCGTGCAATCCAAGAATAACGATGTTGCGCTGCGCCGACGGTGTGGCTTTAACCCCGTTGAGCTTAACCCCGAGCCCCTTCGACAACTTGTCGGCAAAGGCTCGCCGCTCCCACTCCGTCTCTTCTAGATCGGGCATCGCCGGCTCGCAGCCGTCGGGCCGAAAGCGAATAGGCAATAAAGGCCTTGGCGGAACCAAAAAGCTCAAGCACGCAAGAAGGATCAGAAAATCCCCTCGCGACATCAGCCGCGTCACCGTCGTAAGCGCGCAAATGCTCGGCAAAGCTGCTCCAGGGATAACGCTCGATTAAGCTGATGCCCGCCTCCTGCGGATCGGCGTGTACGGAGCGAATAGCCTCCATCACCTGCCAGTCGGTATCGAGCGAGCGCCGGTCAAAACGGTTCTGGAACAGATGGCCTGTGCGCCTCGTGCGTTTATTGAACCGCCGCGCGTACGTCAAAAGCAGTCGGTGCATCGCCGCGCTCATCCTGTCCTCGTAATCTGCAAGCACCAAATGCACGTGATTGCCCATAAGGCACCAGGCGATAACCGTCACGCCCGCCTCGCGGCAGCACTCGCGCATCAGCTCCAAAAACTCCCGCCGGTCTTCATCGCCCTCAAAGATGAGCTGTTTGCCCGCACCGCGAGCACAGACATGGTAAAAGCCCGTAACCGTTCTCCAAACGCGCTGCATGGCGCTCCCTTCGCCGGGATCTGCTTGCCATCCAATACAGCACGATTGAAGCGTGCCATCAAAACATTCACGCAAAACAATACACTCGCGCGGCAAAAGGCAGTAAACAGGCGGCGAACGGCACCGTTGCAACAGGTCAACCCCCGCAACGCTTACAAGAGCCGACCAAAAGCTTGCCCAAGACGGACCCCCTCTATGGAAGTTCGCGACCACAGAACATAGAGTTAAACCGTTTCAATTAAAACTTCCAGACTTCTCGCTACGAAAACTGAGCCGTTCGCCGAATATTCCGTGCATTTCGCGGTATTATAGGGGCTGCATGTCATGTCCCTTTCGAAGGGTCGCCCGGCAATCGCCAGCCACGACCCCCAGACGGGACGCCAACACGATAGAGAGGAGAGGCATGCAGTACTCACAGGAAGTGGAGAACATGTGCCCCGTTGCCAAGGGTGCATACCACGGCCCCGCACCCATCCCCGAGGAGGGCAAGTGGGTCCAGGCTAAGGAGATTTCCGACATCTCCGGTCTTACGCACGGTGTGGGTTGGTGCGCACCTCAGCAGGGCGCCTGCAAGCTCACGCTGAACGTCAAGGACGGCATCATCGAGGAGGCCCTCGTTGAGACCATCGGCTGCTCGGGTATGACCCACTCTGCCGCCATGGCTTCCGAGATCCTTCCCGGTAAGACCATCCTCGAGGCCCTCAACACCGACCTCGTCTGCGACGCCATCAACGTTGCTATGCGCGAGATCTTCCTGCAGATCGTTTACGGCCGCAGCCAGACCGCGTTCTCCGAGGGCGGCCTGCCCGTGGGCGCCTCCCTCGACGACCTCGGCAAGGGCCTTCGCTCTCAGGTCGGCACCATGTTCGGCACCAAGGCCAAGGGCGCTCGTTACCTCGAGCTCGCTCAGGGCTACGTCACCCGCATGGCTCTCAACGACAAGAACGAGATCATCGCATTCGAGTTCCTGAACCTCGGCAAGTTCACCGACGCCGTCAAGGCCGGCAAGACCCCCGAGGAGGCCATCGCTGGCGCTATGGGCCACTACGGTCAGTGGGAGAACGCTGCCAAGTACATCGACCCGCGCACCGACGAGGAGACTCACTCCGTCGCCAGCGTGTTCCCGGTTCACGAGTAGAAAGGGAGGGAAATAACTATGACTGTTACGTTCGAAGGTTACGAGCGCCGCGCTGACAAGATCAACAAGTGCCTCGCCGACAACGGCATCGCCTCCCTCGAGGAAGCTCTGCAGATCTGCACCGACAAGGGCTTCAACCCGCGTGAGATCGTCAACAACACCCAGTCCATCGCCTTCCAGAACGCAGAGTGGGCCTACACCCTCGGCTGCGCTCTCGCCGTCAAGCGCGAGGCCAAGACCGCTTCTGAGGCTGCTGCCATCATCGGCGAGGGCATCCAGGCCTTCACCGTTCCCGGCTCCGTCGCCGAGGACCGCAAGGTCGGTCTGGGCCACGGCAACCTGGGCGCTATGCTGCTCTCCGACGACACCGAGTGCTTCGCCTTCCTGGCCGGCCACGAGTCCTTCGCAGCCGCTGAGGGCGCTATCGGCCTGGCTCTGAACGCCAAC
>URYW01000045.1 GCA_900552145.1 uncultured Collinsella sp.
GCAAGAAAGCCGACCGTCATGTCGCAGGCAAGGCTCCACGCCTGCGCGTCTACTCCCCCGCGCTGCCACGGGTGCAGCAGCATCGCATGCAGCACGCTGTGAAGAAGCGTCTTTTCCGCGCCCTCCGGCAATCTTACCGCCTGCTCCAGAAACGAAATGGGCGCGTAAAAAAACCGTCCGTCGGTGCCGGTTTTCTCCCCCTCGCGCCAGTCGAGCAGCCCCAGCGCCAGCGCCAGCAGCGGCAGCCTTTCATAGAGTCTGCCGCGCAGTATCTGATAGAGTCTCGCGCCGTCTGCCATCTGCCCGCCTCCCTGCGGCCGTGCCTGCGAGCGTGCGTTCTACGAGCCCGAGGGCGCCCAGATCCGCGCCAGCAAGCTCAAGGCCGCCCGCGAGGCCATGACGGCCGTGCTGCCCAAGCTGCGCGCCCAGGCCATCGCCAACGACGGCGAGCGCAACGTTGCCGTTATCGGCGGCGGCCCGGCCGGCCTGGCGACGGCGTTCTTCCTGACGCGCGCCGGCGTGCCCGTCACCATCTTTGAGGCCCGTGACTCGCTCGGCGGCGTGGTCCGTCACGTCATCCCCGAGTTCCGCATTGCGAGCGACGATATCTCCCACGACGCAGAGCTCTGCCTGGCCTTTGGCGCCAAGGTGCAGCTCAATGCTCGCGTGGAGTCCATCGAAGAGCTCAAGGCTCAGGGCTTTACCGACGTTGTCGTGGCCACCGGTGCCTGGATGCCCGGCTCTGCGGGCTTGGGCGAGGGTGCCGAGCTCGACGTGCTGGAGTTCCTCGAGGCCGCCAAGAAGGGCGAGAAGCTCGAGCTGGGCGAGGATGTCGTAGTCATTGGCGCCGGTAACACCGCTATGGATGCGGCTCGCGTGGCCAAGCGCCTGGCTGGTGTGAAGAACGTGCGTCTGGTGTATCGTCGCACCAAGAAGCAGATGCCCGCCGACGAGGAAGAGCTTGATCTTGCTCTTGCCGACGGCGTTGAGTTCTGCGAGCTGCTGGCGCCCAAGGCACTCAACGGCGCCGTGCTGACCTGCGACGTTATGGGGCTTGGCGAGCCGGATGCAAGCGGCCGCCGCAGCCCCGTCGCCACGGGCGAGACCGTCGAGCTTCCCGCCACCACGGTGATCTGCGCCGTGGGCGAGGGCATCGATGCCAGCCTGTACGACGCCGCGGGCGTCGAGCACGACCGTCGCGGCCGCCTTGCCGCCACCTCCACCGGCGTCGAGGGCGTTTGGGCTGCCGGTGACTGCCGTCGCGGTCCGGCCACCGTGGTCGAGGCTATCGCCGACGCCGCCGAGGTCGCCCGCGCCATCGCCGGCGTGGACTTTAACAAGTACGCCGACTGCAACGAGCAGGCCGGCCGCGAGGACACCTGCTACGAGCGCAAGGGGTCGCTGTGCCGCGACAAGCGCAACTGCACCAAGACCCGCTGCCTGGGCTGCGGCTCGGTGTGCGAGGTCTGCTGCGATGTGTGCCCCAACCGCGCCAACGTGGCAATTAAGGTGCCGGGCCTGGCCAAGCATCAGGTCGTCCATGTCGACGGCATGTGCAACGAATGCGGTAACTGCGCCGTGTTCTGCCCCTACCAGGAGGGTCGTCCCTACAAGGACAAGCTCACCCTGTTCTGGAGCGAGCAGGACATGGAGAACTCCGAGAACGAGGGCTTCCTGGCCGTGGACGAGGACCACTTTAAGGTTCGCGTCGCCGGCACGGTCCGCACCGTCTCGGTCGATGCCGTCAACACCGGTCTTCCCGAGGCCGTCCGCCTGACCATCAGGGCCGTGCGCGACAACTATTCGTACCTTCTTAAGAAATAGGCGAGTCTCTTATGGCCAAATCCATTCAACATAACGTGGCCTACGTTGCCTGCGGAAGTGGTTGCGCTTCCGCAGGCGGCGACGCCCGCTGCAGCGAAGGCTGCATTGGCTGTGGCGCCTGCGTCACGGCCTGCCCCTACGGCGCCATTGCGCTGGTCGATGGCATCGCCCGCGTGGATCGCTCCAAGTGCACGGGCTGTGGCCTGTGCGGCATGGCGTGCCCGCAGCGCGTGATTGCCTTCGTTCCCGGCTACCAGAACATTCTGGTGCGCTGCAACAACACCGATAAGGGCGCCATCGCTCGCAAGATCTGCGACACGAGCTGCATCGGTTGCGGCATGTGCGCTAAAAAGTGCCCTGCCGGCGCTATCCGCATCGAGGACAACTGCGCCCATATCGACGGCGTGGACTGCCTGTCGTGCGGCATGTGCGCCGTCGTCTGCCCGCATGGCGCCATCCACGACCGCACCGGCATCGCCGCCGGCGTGTAGAAGGGAATCACCATGGCACAGGAATTCACTTTTACCGTTAACGGCGTCGAGCGCACGACGACGGAGAATAAACCGCTGCTGCGCTACCTGCGCGACGACCTGCATATCCATTCCGCCAAGGATGGCTGCTCCGAAGGCGCTTGCGGCACCTGCACCATCCATGTGGACGGTGCGGCCGTCAAGGCGTGCGTACTGACCACCGCTCTTGCCGCCGGTCGCAACATCGTGACCGTCGAGGGCCTGCCCGAGGACGTGCGCGAGGCCTTTGTGTACGCCTTTGGTGCCGTGGGCGCCGTGCAGTGCGGTTTTTGCATCCCCGGCATGGTCATGGCGGGCGCGGCGCTCATCGCTGAGGACCCCGAGCCCACCGAGGAGCAGATCAAGTACGCCATTCGCGGTAACGTCTGCCGCTGCACCGGCTACAAGAAGATCATCGAGGGCATTTCGCTGGCAGCTGCGGTGCTCCGCGGCGAAAAGCAGATCGACGAGGACCTGGAGCGCGGCGACGACTACGGTGTGGGCAAGCGCGCCTTCCGCATCGACGTGCGCAAGAAGGTGCTCGGCGAGGGCAAGTATCCCGACGACATCGACGAGCTCGATCAGCCGGGCCTGACCTATGCTAGCGCCGTGCGCTCCAAGTATCCGCGCGCCCGCGTGCTCTCCATTGATACCTCCAAGGCCGAGGCCCTGCCAGGTGTGGTGGGCATCCTGCGCGCCGAGGACGTGCCGGTCAACCAGGTCGGCCACCTTATCCAGGACTGGGATGTCATGGTCGCCCAGGGCGATATCACCCGCTGCGTGGGTGACGCCATCGTGCTGGTGGTTGCCGAGGACGAGGCGACGCTCGAGAAGGCTAAGAAGCTCGTAAAGATTGATTACGAGCCGCTGGAGCCCGTGCGCAACATTGTCGAGGCTAGGGCTGCCGACGCCCCGCGCCTGCATGACAGTTTCTTTGCCTTTGGCAACACGGTGGAACTCAAGGACAACGTGTGCCAGAGCCGTCACGTGACGCGCGGCGACGCCGCCAAGGCGCTAGCGGAGAGCGCGTTCACCGTGACGCAGCGCTTTACCACGCCCTTTACCGAGCATGCCTTCTTGGAGCCCGAGTGCGCCGTCGCCTTCCCGTACAAGAACGGCGTCAAGGTGCAGTCGACCGACCAGGGTGCCTACGATACGCGCAAAGAGTGCGCCCACATGTTTGGCTGGGACAACGAGCCCGAGCGTGTGGTTGTCGAGACCATGCTTGTGGGCGGCGGTTTTGGCGGCAAGGAGGACGTTTCGATCCAGCACCTGGCCGCGCTTGCTGCCTATAAGCTCCAGCGTCCTGTGAAGTGCAAGCTCACACGTGCCGAGTCGCTCGCGTTCCATCCCAAGCGCCACGCCATGGACGGCACCTTTACGCTGGGCTGCGACGCCGAGGGCAACTTTACCGGTCTGGACTGCGAGATCAACTTTGACACCGGCGCCTACGCGTCGCTGTGCGGCCCGGTGCTCGAGCGCGCCTGTACGCATGCCGTCGGCCCCTACAAGTACCAGAACACCGACATCCGCGGCTTTGGCTACTACACCAACAACCCGCCCGCCGGTGCGTACCGCGGCTTTGGCGTTTGCCAGTCCGAGTTTGCGCTCGAGAGCCTGATCGACCTGCTGGCAGAGAAGGTCGGCCTGGATCCGTGGGAGATTCGCTACCGCAACGCCATCGAGCCGGGCGAGGTTTTGCCCAACGGTCAGATTGCCGACTGCTCCACGGCGCTGAAGGAGACACTGCTCGAGGTCAAGGATGCCTACTATGCGCATCCCGGACACGCCGGTATCGCCTGCGCCATGAAGAACGCCGGCGTGGGCGTTGGCCTGCCCGATGCCGGCCGCTGCAAGATTCGCATCGAGGACGGCGTGGCCGTGGTCTATGCCGCCACGTCCGACATCGGCCAGGGCTGCAACACCGTCTTTTTGCAGGACGTTGCCGAGGCATGCGGCCTGCCGCTTCGCTGCATCGCCAACGGCGAGTGCTCCACCGAGAACGCTCCCGACTCCGGCACCACGTCTGGCTCGCGTCAGACGGTCGTGACCGGCGAGGCCGTGCGCGGTGCCGCCTTCCTGCTGCGCGCTGCCATGCTTGACATCGAGGCCGGCAAGTCTGCGCCCGCCGCTCCCGTGAATGCGCATGGCGACGGCGTCAAGATCGAGTACGACGACGGTCGCGCCTATCAGCTGCGCACACAGGAGCTCGTCGCCGGCCAGGGTATGCATCCTCAGGATCCCGCGGCCGCCATCAAGGCGCTCGAGGGATGCGAGTTTGGCTACGTGTACCTGGAGCCGACCGACAAGCTGGGTGCGGATGTTCCCAATCCCAAGAGCCACATCTGCTACGGCTTTGCCACACATGTGGTCATTTTGGATGATGACGGTCGCGTGAGCGAGGTTTATGCCGCGCACGATTCCGGCAAGGTGGTCAACCCCATCTCCATCCAAGGTCAGATCGAAGGTGGCGTGCTCATGGGTATGGGCTATGCGCTTACCGAGGACTGGCCGCTCAAGGACTGCGTACCCCAGGCAAGGTACGGTACGCTCGGGTTGTTCCGTGCGCCCGAGATTCCGGATATCCACGCCATCTACGTGGAGAAGGACGAGCTGCTGCCCGTGGCATACGGCGGCAAGGGCATCGGCGAGATCGCAACGATTCCCACGGCGCCCGCCGTACAGAACGCCTATCGCGCATTTGACGGCAAGCTGCGTCCGGATCTGCCCATGGTGGATACGCCCTACAGCCGCGCCCGTCGCCGCGGGTAGGGTAGAGCGTGGACGGCCATTGCTGACGAGCTGTTCGCGCTCAACATCAACTACATACGCTGCGCCTTTGGCCCCGGCTCCATCGCGAGCCGGGGCCCTTTGTTTGGAGTGGAAACTGCGTCCCGGATTTGGCGCTCAGAACGGGACACGCTTTCCGGATGGGATGCTTGGCGGAAACTACGGCCCAGTTTTTGGCTCCAGAACGGGATGCATTTTCCGGAACGGTCCACGTGCGGTGGTGTACCGCCCCTTTCGTGTGCGCCGCTTGTCGAATTACGTTATAGCTAGCTATATTATAGGAAGGTATAATATAGCTAGCTATAACGTAAAGGAAGGATGGTCTATGTTTGTCGGAAGAACAGCGGAAATGTCCGAGCTCAATCGACTGTATGGCACGGACTCCTTTGAGATGCCTGTGATTTACGGCCGCCGTCGTGTGGGTAAAACGCGCCTTATCACAGAGTTCATCCAAGGCAAGAAGGCTATTTACTTTCAAGCTCGTCGTACCAATGCGGAGGCAAACCTGCACGGCTTTAGCCAGGCGATACTTGCAGGCTCGGTTGGTGCTGCAGGCGTGTCGTTTCGTAGTTTTGACGAGGCGTTCGATGCATTGGTCACCATGGCTCGAACGGAGCGTTTGATTGTCGTGATTGACGAGTATCCCTATCTCGCCCAATCGAATCCCGAGATCAGCTCGTTGCTGCAAGACAAGATCGACCACTTATACAAAGAGACCAGGCTAATGCTGATCCTATGCGGCTCGTCTCTTTCGTTTATGGAGGAACAGGTGTTGGGCTACGAGAGCCCACTATACGGTAGGCGTACGGCCCAGTTTAAGATCATGCCGCTCGATTTTACGACGACCCTCGGGTTGTGGCAGAGCATGGGTCGCGAAGACGCTGCAGTTTGCTATGGCATGACAGGTGGCATTCCTGCATATATCGAGAAAGTCGATCCTGCCGCACCGCTCAAGGACAACATCAAACGTCTTTTTCTTACTCCTACGGGCTATCTCTTTGAGGAGCCGAGTAACCTGCTATTGCAGGAGTGCCGCAATCCCGAGCAATATGATGCGATCGTGCAAGCAATTGCCCAGGGGCGCTCGAAGATCTCGGAGATTGCGAGCTCTACGGGAATCCCTGCGAGCAACGTAAAGAGCTATGTGGATAAGCTGGCGTCGCTTGGGATTGTCGAGCGCGAGCTGCCCCTAAACGAGACGAGCAATAAGCGAGCCGTGTATCTGCTGAGCGATCAGATGTTTAGGTTCTGGTACAAGTTTGTTCCGCAGAACATCGGGCTGATTCAAAACGATATGGCCGAGATGGCGTATGAGTGCATTGAGCCGCACGTATCGGATTACATGGGTACGGTCTTTGAGCTTATATGCAGACAATACGTGTACGAACTCGCGCGGGCGGGCCAGCTTGATGTGGTTCCGGCAAGCGTTGGGCGCTGGTGGGGGACGGATAATCGCACGCATACGCAGGAAGAAATCGACTTGATTGTTGACGATGGCGAGGGCACTGCGCTGTTTGCGGAATGCAAATGGCGCAATGAACCGGTGGGCGAAGACGTGCTGCAAAAGCTCGTGCATCGAAGCGAGCTCTTTAGGCGGCAGTACAAAAGCTATGCGATCTTCTCGAAGCGAGGCTTTACGCAAGGATGTCAGGAAGCTGCGGCGAGCAGGGGAGATGCCAAGCTGATTTCGTTTGCCGAGATGTGCGAGCGGAGATAACCAAGCACGCTCTGATGTGATGCTCGGAATGGGTCGCGCTAAGGATGCCAAGAGTAAAACCTTCAATGAAAATGGCGTAAAAACTACATCTGTCATGGCGTAAAAACTACATTGAAAGTAGCGTAAAATCAGCATTGAGAATGGCGTAATTTCGCATATCGCGTGATAGAGAGGGACGGCCGTCTATGGATGCACCAAAGAGATTGACCCAAAAGGGATATAGGCCCCGGCTCATAGAGGAGCGCCTCGACACCCTTATGCGGGCGTTTGGCTGTGTGGAGATCACCGGCCCCAAATGGTGCGGCAAGACCTGGACGGCGCTCTCTCGCTCGGCGAGCGTCTCCAGGCTCGATGAGCCTGCGCAGCGTGCGGCGGCAGAGGTCGACCCAAGCCTGGCGCTCATCGGCGATGCGCCACACCTGGTCGATGAATGGCAGGAGGTGCCCGAGGTTTGGGATGCCGCCCGGCGTTTCGTGGACGCGAGCGGCAACGAACGGGGGACACTTTTGCTCACGGGCTCGACCGCGCTCAAAAGCGAGGAGCGCAGCCATGTTCGTCATTCCGGCACGGGTAGGATCGCCCGTCTGTCAATGCGCCCCATGGCCCTGTGTGAGTCGGGCGACGGCGAGCCGCTCGTGTCACTGGCAAGCCTCTTTAAGGGCGAGGATTTTGCCCCTCAGCGTCGCGAGAGCACGGTGGATGACGTCGCCCGCTGGTGCTGCAGGGGCGGTTGGCCTGCAAATCTTGGGCTTTCGGAAGATCTTGCGCGAGAGACGGCAAGCCAGTACGTGCACTCGGTGCTCGACGTCAACGTGCTGGACGAGGGTATGTCGCCCGAGCTTGCACACGGCCTTTTGCGAGCTCTTGCCATGAACGAGAGCCAGGCTGTCACGTACAAGACGCTCGTAAAGGACGCCTCGTACGGTGAGGCGGGCCCCGACGAGAGGACCATCGCTGCGTACTTGGACCTCTTCAACAGGCTCAAGCTGACCGAGGACCTGTGCGGATGGGAGCCGCCCATGCGCTCGAAGGCCCGCGTTCGCGTGCGCCCCAAGCGCTACTTCTGTGACCCGTCACTTGCGGCGGCGTTGCTGGGGGCTACCCCTGAGCGGCTGCTTGGCGATATGCAAACGCTGGGGATGCTCTTTGAGAATCTCGTCCTGCGCGACGTGCGCGTGTTCCTTTCCACCTACGGCGGTGTCGACAACAGTGTCCATTATTTCCGAGATGAGAAGGGCCTTGAGGTCGATCTGATCGTTGAGCACGACGGGCGCTGGGGAGCCATCGAGGTCAAGCTGAGTGATGCGAAAGCAGACGATGGAGCGAGAAATCTCAAGGCGCTGGAGAGGAAAGTGCTCTCCAATCCTGCCGCCCAGAATGCCGCGCCGGCGTTTTTGGCGGTCGTGGTTGGAAAGGGGAGCATTGCCTACACACGCGACGACGGCGTGGCGGTGATTCCCATGGCGGCACTTGGGGCGTAGTGGTTTTGCGGGCGTGCCGTGCTTCCTTTACCGAAAATCCATTTGGTAAACCAGATGCTCGCGGATAGAATAAAGTTGACGGCAGCCCAAGGGTGATAGCTGGGCAGCGCCGTTGCTTGGTCAAGAGGTCAGTGCCTTAATGGCAGCGACTTGTTATGCTTCGAATGCTGCTTGAGTGCCTCGGAAAGTTCGATAAGCGCCGTGAAGAGCGAGACCAAAGCAACCAAGAGCTCTACGAGCTCTGATGGGCCCGGGATGACCGCTGATTCAAGTCACCGGGCCTAAATCTTTTTCATGCATTTGAATAGAGCGGGCAACTCTCTTGGGGCCGTCTGCATGGCGTGTGCCTGGCGCATGGTATTGCGCCCCACTTTCATGTTCGTACGGGCGCCTATCCTTACGGCAATGTAGCCGCCTATGTAGCAAGCGGCAGGCAACGGAGAAAGGCCCTAACCGTGTCAGCTGAAAAGACGCCGTGTATCTCGGCTATCGATACGACGAACTTTGCGCGCCAGATCGTGCTGGACTTTGAATTTGCGCCGGTGCCAAAGCAGCGCCAGCGACGTGGGCTGCGCAACGAGATTATCGAGGTCGGCGCCGTCAAGCTCGATTACCACGGCAACGTTATGGGCGAGTTCTCGCAGTTTGTGCAGACGGAATTTACCGAAGGCGTTGCGTTTCTCGTCCGCGAGCTTACGGGGATATCAGCCGTGGATACCGCGATGGCCGATCTGCTCTACATGGTGATCAAAAGGCTCAGCGATTGGATCGGTCGCTACTCCGCCCAGATAGTTTGCTGGAGCGGGACGGACCGTCGACAGCTTATGACCGAGTGCCTGGCAAAGCAAATCGACCTTGCCGCATTTCCTACGGACTGGGCCGATCTGCAGGCGTTTTACACCTCGATCATGGACGTGGGCAGCCACGAGTGCGTCTCTTTGAATGACGCGGCGACGTGGTTTGGCATCGAGTTTGACGAGTCGCCGGGTCACGCCCACAGTGCCCTAGCCGACGCGCGCGTGACCGCCAAGTTGCTCAAGCAGGTGATGGACGGGGACTATCGCGTGAGTCCGCGTGCTCAGGAGATCCGCCAGCGGTGGAGGATTGGCGATCGAGCCCAGATGCGCCTTTCCAACAAGTGCCCCGAGCTGGGCGACCTGCTGCTGAAGCTGAAGGCGGAGGGGAGGTAGGCGGGGCTCCGGGAATGACCTCTGACTCAAGTCAACGGGGCTCATTTTGCTTTCTTTGGAGCTTTCTCACGGGGCTGACTTTACTTCGTCTCATTTAGTATAAAGCGGCTGCTAGATTGCATAGTGATGATAAAATTAATCAACTCAACATCAATAGCTGTCGCTTTGCGCAATGAGGGGTTCCGAGACGTATGAACGAGTCTGACACACGGCTTAAACTCATTGATCCTGCGATTATGAAGTCGTGGGATCGCAATACCCAAGTCTTCACTGAGTATTTCTTTACCAGTGGCGAGATTGTTGTGCGCGGAAGTATGGTCACCCGTAAAGACAAGAAGAAGGCTGACTACCTTCTGATGTATGCTCCGGGCATCCCTATCGCAATCGTCGAGGCTAAGGATACGGAGCACACCGTTGATGCCGGTCTCCAACAGGGGATGGGATATGCCCAGCTGCTCGATATTCCGTTTGCGTACAGCTCAAACGGAAAGGGTTTTGTTGAGCACGATTTTCTTACCGGGAAAGAGCGCGCTCTTGCCATGGACGAGTTTCCCACTCCGGCGGAACTTTGGACACGATACTCAAAAGCTAAGGGGCTTGAACATCCGTATAGCCAGGAGATTGTGACCGCTCCGTATTACCAGGAGCACGGCGGCAATCATCCTCGCTACTATCAGTGCATCGCCATCAATCGTACGCTTGAAGCTATTGCGCGAGGTAAGAATCGCATCTTGCTCGTTATGGCAACGGGAACGGGAAAGACTTTTACGGCTTTTCAAATCGTTCATCGCTTGCGACAGACTACCGAGGTTCGTAAGGTTCTCTATCTGGCGGACCGCAATATTCTCGTCGATCAGACCATAGACGGCGATTTCAAGCCTCTCAAGAGGGTTACAACCAAGGTCGTAGGTCGAAAGCTCGATTCTGCTTACGAGGTCTATTTCTCGCTCTACCAACAGCTTGTTGGAGAAAACGGTGAAGAAATATTCCGCGAGTTCGACTCGGAATTCTTCGATTTGATTATCGTCGACGAGTGCCATCGCGGAAGCGCCGCGGCGGACTCCGCATGGCGTAAGGTACTTGAGTATTTCAATTGTGCAATTCAAATCGGTATGACGGCTACGCCAAAGGAGACTGAAGAGGTTTCAAACATTACCTACTTCGGCGAACCTGTCTACACCTACTCCCTTAAACAGGGAATCGAGGATGGCTTTCTCGCCCCGTATAAAGTTATTCGTCCTAAGCTGAACGTCGACATTTACGGATACCGTACTGAGGAAGGCACCATAGATGATCGCGGCGAAGCTCTGCCCAAACGTGTTTTCGAGAAGCAAGACTTCGACAGCGAGATTGTCATCAAAGAGCGCTACGAGGAAGTTGCCAAGCGGATAACTCAATTTCTAAAGGAGACGGATCGTTACTCCAAGACCATAGTCTTTTGCGTTGACATCGAGCATGCCGAAAATATGCGACGTGCCCTTGTAAACGAGAACGCCGATATCGTAAGAGATCACCCCACCTACATCATGAAGATTACGGGTGACGACAGGGAAGGTAAGGCTCAGTTAGATAACTTCATCGACCCCGACGAGAAATACCCGACCATCGTTACGACTTCGAAGCTTCTCACCACTGGTGTTAATTGCAAGACGTGTAAGGTAGTCGTGCTCGACAACAAGTTCGGTGAGCACGGAATGACGGAGTTCAAGCAGATTATCGGCCGCGGAACCCGTATCTGTGAGGACTACGACAAACTCTATTTCACCATCCTCGATTTTCGTGACGCATCGCGTTTGTTTGCAGATCCCGAGTTTGATGGCGAACCTGTTGTTGTGTTTGAGCCTAATCCGGGTGACCCCATTGCGGATCCGGGTCCCGGCGGCAATGGCGGCAGTCCCGTTCCGCCTCCGTCTCCGATCGTAGACCCACCCGTATTGCCGCCGGACGATCCGTCCTCCCATGTGAAATATCACGTTCATGGGGCCGACGTCTATGTAGTGTCGGAGATGGTGCAGTATTACTCCTCCGATGGCCTTCTTGTAACTGATCGCCTTAAGGACTATACGCGAAAAAACATTCTCGGCGAATACGACACTCTTGACCACTTCCTAGCGGCGTGGAACTCTGAACATAAGAAACAAGCGATTATCGATGAGCTGCGCGCGCGTGGCGTATTCCTGGATGAGCTGCGGCTCGAGACTGGACAGGAGCAAATGAGCGACTTTGACCTCATTTGCCACATTGCTTACGACCAGAGACCTCTTACGCGCAGCGAGAGAGCCAATAGTGTCAAGAAAAAGGGCGTGCTCTATGAGTATGCCGGCGTCGCGCGTGAGGTCCTTGAAGCGCTTCTCGACAAATATGCGACGTCGAACCTCGTAGACTTGGACGACACCCACGTCCTCGACCTCGAGGAATTCCGTCGGTTTGGCAGCCCAATGAAGATCGTCGCCGCATTCGGCGGCAAACAACAGTACATTCAGGCAGCGCAGATGCTCGAGGACGAGCTCTACATCGCATAGAGAAAGGTAACGATAGCAAATGGCACTGGGATCTCTCGTAAAGACCCTGCAGAACATCATGCGCAAAGACGCCGGCATCAATGGCGATGCGCAGCGCATTGAGCAGATGACTTGGCTTTTCTTCCTCAAGATTTACGATGCCAAGGAGCAGGAGTGGGAGTTTCACGATGACTCCTATCAGTCCATCATCCCCGAGCGCCTGCGCTGGTATAGCTGGGCGCACGATGCGAAAGACGGCAAGGCGCTTACTGGCGATGAGCTTCTCGACTTTGTGAACAATGATCTATTCAAGACTCTTGAGAGTCTTGAGCTTGCACCTGATGCGCCTTTGCGACACGTCGTCGTCAAGGCTGCTTTTACTGACGCCAACAACTACATGAAGGATGGGATTCTACTTCGTCAAGTCATCAACGAGATTGACGAGTCGGTTGATTTTACCGAGTACAAAGAGCGCCACGCCTTCGGTGAAATTTACGAGACCATCCTGAAAGACTTACAGTCCGCGGGTAATGCCGGCGAGTTTTACACGCCCCGAGCGGTGACTGACTTTATGGCCCAGGCACTTGCGCCCAAGCTCGGCGAGACTGTGGCTGACTTCGCGTGTGGCACGGGCGGCTTTTTGACGAGCGCCCTCAAGATTCTCGACTCCCAGGTTCAGACTCCAGCCGATCGTGAACTCTATGCAAGATCGGTCTACGGCATCGAGAAGAAGCAGCTCCCTTACCTGCTGTGCGTGACCAACATGCTGTTGCACGATATCGATAATCCTGAAGTCTTTCACGATAACTCTCTCGAGAAGGATGTTCGCGAGTGGAAGCACAAGCCTGACGGCCAGTTTGACGTCGTACTTATGAACCCGCCCTATGGCGGGTCCGAGAGTGCATCGGTGCAAAACAACTTCCCTGTTGCACTCCGTAGCTCCGAGACCGCAGATCTATTCCTTGGACTCATTCTTTATCGTCTTAAGCGAGGCGGCCGCGCTGCTGTTATCATTCCGGATGGTTTTCTCTTTGGCCAGGATAGTGCAAAGACGGAGATCAAGCGTCGCCTGCTTGAGGACATGAACTTGCATACTGTCTTGCGCCTTCCACAGAGTGTTTTCGCTCCGTACACGAGCATCACTACTAACGTTCTGTTCTTCGATAATACGGGGGCCTCTGAGGGCGTTTGGTTCTATCGCATGGACATGCCCGAGGGGTATAAACACTTCTCTAAGACCAAGCCCATTAGGATCGAACATTTTGCACCTGTAAAGGAATGGTGGGAGAACCGTCGGGATATCGAGGAAGACGGCAATCCCAAGGCCAAGTACTATACGGTTGACGAGTTGCGAGACGGCGGTTTTAACTTTGACGTGTGCGGCTATCCTCACGAGGAAGAGGAGATCTTACCGCCTGACGAACTGATCAGGAACTACAAAGAAGAGCGCGCTAAGCTCGATGCCGAGATTGACCAGAAGCTTGCTCGTATTTGCGAGATTCTTGGGATTGAGGCGTAGATGAAGGCAAAAGACCTGAAGAACTCAATCCTGCAAATGGCGATTGAGGGAAAGCTCGTTCCACAAGACCCGAGTGATGAGCCTGCAAGCGTCCTGCTTGAGCGTATTCGTGAAGAGAAGCATAAGCTTATTGCTGAGGGTAAGGCTAAATTCCCGAAGGGCGGGGAGAGCATTATCTATATCGGTTCCGATGGCTCCCCCTATGAGAAGCACGTGGACACTAAGGGACGCGTTCTGAGCGACAAGTGCATCGCGGACGAGGTTCCGTTTGGGATTCCGGAAAGCTGGGCCTGGGCGAGATTTAGTGAAGTCATTGGAATTGCAGCGCGTTTGGTCGACCCGTTGAAATATCAGGACTTTCCTCATATCGCGCCTGACAACATCCAAAAAGGCACCGGAAAGCTCTTGTTCTGTCATAGTGTTAAGGCCGACGAGGTTAAGAGCGCCAATCACCTGTTCTCTGCAGGACAGATTCTCTATTCGAAGATTCGTCCAGCTCTTCGAAAGGCGGTTATCGCCCCTTTTGATGGGCTGTGTAGTGCGGATATGTATCCGCTCAACACCAAGCTGCAACCTGAATATGTCCTCACGGTTCTCCTCAGCAATTTCTTCACTGAGGAGACGCTTAAGGGTGATACGCGTGTCAAAATGCCAAAGACTAATCAGAAGTCATTGAACGTCATTCTGGTCCCAGTTCCGCCTCTCGCCGAGCAGCGCCGCATCGTCGAGCGGGTGAACGAGCTCATGCCCCTGGTCGAGGAGTACGGTGAG
>URYW01000046.1 GCA_900552145.1 uncultured Collinsella sp.
GACCCTGGTCGGCGGCGGCGCCGTCACCGTCAAGCCCAAGGCGGCGCCCCCCGAGGTGTCCAAGCATGTGCTGGAGGACGGCACCGCCGCCTGGCGGAAGGCCGCCGACGCCACGGTCGCCGACGACCTGTACTGGCGCCTCTCTGCCGCGGTCCCGGCGGGTCTTACCGCCTACGACACCTATACGGTGCAGTTCGTCGACACCATGAGCGCGGGGCTCGACCCCTCCAAGGTCGCCGCGAGCATGCGCGTGTACGCGGCGGCGGGCGCGGACGGCGGCTTCGGCGCCGTTGCATGTGAGGGCGGTAACGCCAACTCGACGCCGGCTAAAGGGTGGACAGATATTACTCCACAGTGCAAGGTCTCGATCGAGGGCAATGCCTTCACCGTGCGCACCGGCGACCTGATCGCCGCGCTCGGCGGGGCCGACGCCTTCGCCGCGGGCGCCCGCGTGGTTGCTGCCTACAGTGCGCCGTTGGGGGCCAACTGCAATCGAGGCGCTACCAAGGGCAACCCCAACGAGGTCTACCTGCGCTACCCCCGCTCTCCCTTTGCCGACCAGTCCGGCGACGCCGGGTTCACCCGCACGTCGAGCGATGACGCGTGCGCCTACACCTGGGGACTCAGTCTGATCAAGCGCTCAAGCTCGGACGATAAACCGCTCGCGGGCGCCAAACTGCGCATCATCGATGACCGCGGGCGCATTCTAACGACTGACGGCTCGTGGTCGACGGATGCCGACGCGTGCGTTACCACATGCGCGGACGGGCATGTGGAATTGAGCGGTGTGGACGCGGGTGTTTACACCGTCGAGGAGGTCGCGGCTCCCAAGGGATACGCCGCCTTTGAGGGCAGACGAACGGTAACGGTTACGTCCGAGGGTCTGGACGTTAAGCAGGTGGCAGCTGCGAAGCCCAAAGTGACCGTGTCGGCCGAAAGCCCTCTGCGGGTTGATACCGCCGATGCCGGGACGGGTTCGATTGAGCTGTCGGTACTCAACACCCCAAGCAAAGAAGCAAGTCGAGGCTTTATGCCCTCGACGGGAGATAGAACGTTGGCGCTGGTGGCGGCTTTGGCTGCCATCGGAGTGGCGGTTATTGTTGTCGCGCTCGTCATCAAGCGGGGAGGAGGTCGCCGTGAAAAATAGCTGCCCCCCCTGCTCAATGGCGTACTGCCTCCGTAGCGAGTGACGCGCAGGCCTGCCGACCTGATGATCATTGGTTTTGACAAAGTTACTAGAGAACCCTCCAAGAAAACCGGGGCACCCGGTCGATGCGATCGGGTGCCCCGCTTCGTTTGTTGGTGCAAAGCAACCTGGCACCTTTGTGGTGGTTGGCGGCTAAGCGGTGGGGAGTCCTGGCGTGTTAGCCGGCTGCTGCGGCTTGAGGCGGGCGTTGCGCCAGATGATCTGGATGATGTAGCCGAGCATAAAGACGAAGGCCACGCCGCTGATGAAGTCGCCTACGAGGGGAAGACCCGTGAGGGCGCCTGCGATCACGCCGCCCACAGCCGCCATGGCGTAGCGGTTCTGGCTGTTTCCGACCATGCGCGCGATCGCGCACCCCGCAAAGGCGCTCGACACCAGTGCGATGCCAATAACACCGCACAAGAGGGCTCCGGCAAGCGAGAGACCAGCGATAGAGATAATCAGCAGTAGGACGGCGGGGACGATAGCAATCGTACCCAGAAGACCGCTCACCCACAGGGGCGTGGGGTGCTGGTGGAGCATGCCGGCGGCGCTGGCAGTCGCACGCGGGAAGACGAGCTCGAGAAGCAGAGCGACAAAGCAGGTCGAGAGTGCCGCGGCGACGATACCGCCGATGACATCGTTAACGGTGGAAGTATCCTCGTTCTCGGTGCGGTCGATCTTGAGCGCGCCGACCTCGGCTCCCGCGGCGCGCTCGGGGTCCTCGGAGACGTGCGCGTTCACGGTGCCGGTGATGTGGGCGTTTTTGCCCAGGATGAGCTTGTCGGCCCAAACCTCAACATCGCCCTCGACGGTGCCATCGATAGTCACCGTATCGCCCGCAAGCGCTGCCGACTTGGTGGAGCCGCGCAGGGCAACCGTTTCGCCTATCGCATAGAAACAGTTGGCGGTGCTGCCGGAATTGAGCACGACATGCTGGCCGGCAACGGTCGCACTGCCATCAACCGTAGTCTTGGCAATGTCGATGGTGCGCGCCGCCAAGCGGACGGCGCCGCCCACCGTGCAGTCGCGGATCGAGAGAGTATCGCCCGCGGCGATGATATCGCGGTCGATGGACGTATCGTCCAAGTTGAGGGCCTGACCTGCCCAGTACAGGTCACCTTCGACGCCGGACGGATTGGCGTCATTGTCGGTCGCAAGTACGTTGCCTGCGGTGTCCGTGCCGGCGAACGATGCCGTGGGAAGAGCGGTGATCGCCAGTGCGATGAGCGCGAATAAGATCGTGATGCGGCCCCACGCTTTACGGCGCTGGGTCGACGGGAATTGATTACAGGGCATAGTGAATCCTTCGTCAGATGCTCGACATGCACCTAACAGGGTACCCAACGCGTGGGCGCTCTAAAAGAACCTCTCGGTTGCATTTCGAAGGATGAGCCCGCGCCACCTACTTTTTGCGGTGCAAAAAGCGTGCGATGTCATCCTCGGTGGGGCTTTTGATATCAAAGCGCAGCGACAGCCAGCGTAGTCCCATGGTCACCACGACGCAAACGACCAGTGCGACGACATTGCTGACCAAGCCGCTCATGACAAGGCAAACATAGCTTGTCGATCCGGCGATGGCGGCGATGGCATAAAAGTTAGTACGTTGGAAAATGCCCGGAACCACGCCCATAAAGCCGTCGCGCAACATGCCGCCGCCCACCGCGGTGAAAAAGCCCATCATGATGCACACCGCCGGCGCAAAGCCGTAGACCAGCGCCTTGTCTGCTCCAGTGGCGGCGTAGATGCCGACCGAGATGATGTCGAGCAATGGGATGAGTTTCTCGGGTTTATCGACGATTGCCGGGAATATGTAGATGATGGCTGCCGTGGCAATGGAAAGCGGGAGTGCCATCGGCTGGTTGAGGATGTAGACGTTGCCCACCTGCAGCGTCATGTCGCGCAAGAGACCGCCGCCCAGACCGCAGACCACCGCGAGCGCGACCGCGCCCACCAGGTCGAGCTTGTGCTCGCGCGCAACCAGCACACCCGAGATTGAAGCCGCGACGACGGCGAACATTTCGAGCCAAAACGGAATAGCGACCATGGCATCCGAGGCATGTGAGGTAATGGTTATGGCAGCGACGACGGGCAAGATGGGGTCCTTCTGATTGCGGGTTTAGACAATGCCCGTACATAGTACATGGTTGGCGGGTGTGGCGACCCTATTGCTCGGTAAACGGTCGGGACCGGGTGGGGGCGTAGGTTCCATGTTTGGGGGATCTGGGTTGATGTTGAACGCGATGGGGGCGTGGCTGAATAGGAGAATAGGAGGGATGTCCAAATTTTGAGCGGAGCTCAAAATTTATCCGGTCGGCTTACGCCGACCGCGCTGCGCTAAAAACGCGCCACGGGCGCGTTTTCTTTACGCTCCGCGCCCTGGCGGGTTCGAATCCCTCCTCCTCCGCCGTATTTGCTTGTAAGGGACTCAAAAAAAGCTCCCATTCTCGGGAGCTTTCTCAATCCAAATGGCGGAGGAGGAGGGATTCGAACCCTCGTGACCTTATACAGGCCAAACGGTTTTCGAGACCGCCGCATTCAACCACTCTGCCACCCCTCCGCGTGGGGTAAAAACAAAGCAGGCTCGAAGGCCTGCTTTGGAATTAACTGGCGGAGAGTCAGGGATTTGAACCCTGGAGACGCTTTTGACGCCTACACGATTTCCAATCGTGCTCCTTCGGCCACTCGGACAACTCTCCGTTAAATGCGAAAGTTAGTATACACGAGGAATCGTAAGGTGCAAGCCGAAAACTTAGCATTTTTTGATCCACAGTGTCTCGCGCTGTGCCTAAAACGCGCGGCACATGCAGTCTGACCAGCAAAATCATGCTAAGCGAATTGCTCAAAAAAGGACTTTATAGACCACGAGCAAACGAATTCAAAATCTTTTGGCGATCAATTGGACCACTGGTATGCATTTTGCGACCACAGCCTTGTGTCCGTTGACCTGTGGCTTGGCTCAGCTTGTCCCCGCGGCACCGTATCTTGTCCACAGATTCGTCAAGCTTTTGGTCAGCATTTGGTTGGAATGCGCATGAAACGTCGTGCGAGTATGGACATATGTGGAGGTCATGAGGTTGTAGCTGCATATTCTTGCGGCCTGGGAGGTTGAAAGATATTATTACCAAGTCTTTTCCTGCTTCAGGCGCACCTTCACGACCTGAAGCCACATTTGCCCAGAGGAGGTGACAATATGAAGGCTTATGAACTGCTGTTCTTTGTTGACCCGTCGCTCGACCCCGAGACTCGTCTCGCTGTTATGAAGCGCATCGATACCACGATCGCTGAGGGCGCTGGCAAGGTCGACTCCGTTGACGAGTGGGGCAAGCGCAAGCTCGCCTACGAGATCAACGACCTCACCGATGGTGACTACACCCTCATCAACTTCCACGCAGATCCTACCCAGATCGCCGAGCTTGATCGCGTCCTGCGCATCACCGACGCTGTGGTCCGCCACATGATCGTCCGTCGCGACGACCAGGAGTAAGACTGTCGTTTTGGACTGGGCTTGTGCCCCAAGAGGAAGTAGTGAGTTATGAGCATCAATCGAGTGAACATCACCGGTAACCTCACCCGCGATCCCGAGCTGCGCGCCACCGCTGGCGGAACCCAGGTTCTGTCCTTTGGCGTCGCCGTGAACGATCGTCGCCGCAACGCGCAGACTGGCGAGTGGGAGGACTATCCCAACTTTGTCGACTGCACCATGTTTGGCACCCGCGCCGAGGCCGTGAGCCGTTTCCTGGCAAAGGGAAACAAGGTCGCGATCGAGGGCAAGCTGCGCTACAGCTCTTGGGAGCGCGACGGCCAGCGCCGGAGCAAACTTGAGGTCATCGTCGATGAGATCGAGTTTATGAGCTCCCGTGGTGGCCAGGGTGGCTACGATCAGGGCGGTTACGCCCCCGCAGTTCCCGCGCCCGCAGCACGTCCTGCCGCACCGGTGGCCACGCCGCCCGCGGTCGACGTCTACGATGAGGACATCCCGTTCTAAGGGTTGTTCACCTATTTTTGAGTGAGAGGCGGCTTCGGTTCGCCGAAGTTGCCAAATGAAAGGTATTTTGACATGGCTAATGATTTTTCTGCACGTCAGCCGCGTCGTAAGTACTGCCAGTTCTGCAAGGAGAACACTGAGTTCATTGACTATAAGGACACTCAGCTTCTCCGTAAGTACATGACCGACCGTGGCAAGATCAAGCCCCGTCGCGTCACTGGCGCTTGCACGCAGCATCAGCATGACATCGCCAACGCCATCAAGCGCGCCCGCGAGATGGCTCTCCTGCCGTACACCGTCCCCGTGGTTTCCTCTCGTGGCAACCGCGACCGCGGCTAAGAAGGGAGACGCATCATGAAGGTTATTCTTCTCGATGAGATCAAGGGCAAGGGCGGCGAGGGTGACGTCGTAGAGGTCGCTCAGGGTTACGCTGAGAACTTCCTGTTCCCCAAGAAGCTCGCTGTTGCCGCCACCAAGGGCAACCTCAAGCAGCTTGACGAGCGTCGCAACAACATCGCCAAGCGCGAGGCCGTCCGTCTGGCTACCGCCAACGAGACCAAGGCTGCCTTCGAGGGCAAGACGGTCACCGTTGACGTCAAGGTCGGCGACGAGGGCATCCTCTTTGGCTCCGTTACCGCCGCTATGATCGCTGACGCCATCAAGGCTCAGCTCGGTATGGACATCGACCGCAAGCGCGTCGAGCTCGGTAAGCCCATCAAGGTTGCCGGTGCCCACACCGTTGCCATCTCGCTGTACCGCGAGATCAAGGCCGAGGTTGTCGTTCTCGTCGGCGTTACCGCCGAGGAGCTCGCTGCCGAGGCTGAGGTCGAGGAGGCCGCTGAGGTCGCCGAGGCCGAGACCGCCGAGGTCGAGACTGAGGCTGCTGCCGAGTAGCATTTGCTGCAACGCAACAATCTTGTTCTAAGAAGGGCGCTCTGGAAAACCAGGGCGCCCTTTTGTTTTTTGCGCTGAGTGAGTGTCATGGTGAACGTTGCGTCGAAGTCCTATATACAGGACCGTTCATCCGTTTGGTTCGGTGATGATTGGCGGCGCGCGGCGCGTTTTGGGACCGTGGCTGATACTATGGATGCTCGCAAGCGATATGAATGAGGATGCTCATGGCATATGACGATAGGGAGACCGGGCTGACGGTTGAGGACCGCGGCTCAAAGTTGGGTCTTCCCCAAAACCAAGATGCAGAGGCCAATGTACTGGCCGCTATGCTGCTATCGCCCGAGGTGGTCGAAGAGGCCCAGGTCGAGCTGCAGCCCGATGACTTCTACCGCCCCATTCATAAGACCATCTATACCGCGATGGTCGATATGTACAACAGCCGCATTCCCATCGACTCTATCTCGCTGATCGATTACCTGCGAAGCATCAACAAGCTCGATGCCGTGGGTGGCGAAGCGTACATTTTGGAGTTGATGGGTCAGACCCTGTCGCTCGTGAACTGGCAGCACCATGCCGCCATCGTCCGTCGCGACTCGATGCTGCGCGAGCTGATCGGCGCCACCAACGAGATTAACGCGCTGGCCTATAACGCCCCCACCGACACCAAAGAGGTCGTGGAGCTGGCCGAGAGCAAACTGCTCAAGGTCACGGCACGCGAGGTCAAGTCGAGCTACAAGACGCTGACTGAGTTTATGGTCGAGGCCTATAACGAGGCCGAGGAAGTGTGCCAGGCCGGTGGCCAGGCTGCGGGCGTGCCCACGGGCTTCCCATCGCTCGACCGCATGCTCATGGGCTTCCGCGAGGGTCAGCTCATCATCATCGGCGCCCGTCCTGCTGTAGGTAAGACGTCGTTCGCCCTGAATCTGGCGCTCAACGCTGCCGCTGCCGGTTATACCGTCGGCTTCTTCTCGCTGGAGATGTCGGGCAAGGAAATTGCCCAGCGTCTGATTTGCGCCTACGCCATGATCTCGATCAGTGACTTCCGCATGGGCCGCATTAGCCCCGAGCAGTGGGCCAATATCAACGAGGCCACGCAGACCTTGTCCAAGCTCGATATTCTGATTGACGATACGCCCGGCACCACAGTGACCGAGATTCGCGCCAAGAGCCGCCGCATGCTCCATAACAAGGAGAAGGCAATCATCATCCTGGACTACCTGCAGCTGGTGAGTCCTCCGCCGGGACGCCGCTCCGAGAGCCGTACCGTCGAGGTTTCGGAGATGTCGCGTGGTCTGAAGATCATGGCCAAGGAGCTCAAGATCCCGCTCATCGCGCTGTCGCAGCTTTCGCGTCAGGTTGAATCCCGTACCGGCAAGCGCCCGCAGCTTTCCGACCTTCGTGAATCGGGCTCCATCGAGCAGGACGCCGATATCGTTATGTTCTTGGACCGCTCCGCCGACGAGGCCGAGGCCTCGCGCGACGATCGACCCGACGAGGGCGTCACGCGTATCGTCGTGGCCAAGAACCGTTCGGGCCCGATCGGCGACGTCGACCTGATGTTCCTGCCGGCATCCACCAAGTTCTATGAGCTTGATGGGGCACATGCCGAGGAGTAGGACAGGCGCCCGTTGCACGGGTATACTGGGAATGTTTTGTGCTTCTGCGTGCCGGCGTGGCGCGTAGACAGTCCATGAATGTAAGGAGTAAACATGCCGTCAACCGTTTTGGTCGGTGCCCAGTGGGGCGATGAGGGCAAGGGTAAGATTTGCGACCTGGTCGCCGGCGACTTCGATGCCGTCGTGCGCTACTCGGGCGGCAACAACGCCGGTCACACCATCGTCGTCAACGGCAAGAAGTACGGCCTGCACCAGGTGCCCTCCGGCATCATGTATTCCGACCACGTGTCGGTGATCGGTAACGGCTGCGTCGTCAACCCCAAGGTTGTCCTTGAGGAGATCGATATGTTCGAGGCCGACGACATCACCACCAAGAACCTCAAGATTAGCGGCAACGCGCATGTCATCATGCCGTACCACATCGATCTGGATGGCGCCTTTGAGCAGAAGCTCGGCAAGAAGAACATCGGTACCACCAAGCGCGGCATCGGTCCGTGCTATCAGGACAAGATGGCCCGCATTGGCCTGCGCATGCAGGACATGCTGGACGAGGCGCTGTTCCGCGACAAGCTGGAGACCGCTCTCGCCCGCGTGAACCCCGAGCTCGAGCTCATCTACAACCTGCCCACCTACACCGTGGACCAGATTTGCGACGAGTACCTGCCGATGGCCGAGCGCCTGCGTCCCTACATCACTGAGACGAGCCTGCTGCTCAACAACATGATCGATGAGGGCAAGAACCTGCTGTTTGAGGGCGCCCAGGCGACGCTGCTCGACATCGACCATGGCACCTATCCGTACGTGACGTCTTCCAACTGCACCGCCGGCGGCGCCATTACCGGTTCCGGCGTCGGCATGAAGAACGTCGACCGCGTGCTGGGCGTCATGAAGGCCTATATCACCCGCGTCGGTTCGGGCCCCATGCCCACCGAGCTTTCCTATGAGTCCGAGGCCGGTCACACGCTGACCGAGGAGGGCTATGAGTACGGCGTGACCACCGGTCGCCGTCGTCGCTGCGGCTGGTTCGACGGCCCCATTGCCAACTACGCCTCGCGCGTCAACGGCCTCACCGATATCGCCATGACCAAGCTCGACGTGCTTTCGGCCTTCGACACCATCAAGGTGTGCGTGGCCTACGACGTCGATGGCGAGCGCTATACCAGCGTGCCCGAGCATCAGGTTCGCTTTGAGCACGCCAAGCCCATCTACGAGGAGCTTCCTGGCTGGAAGTGCGATATCACCGGCTGCCGCAGCTTTGAGGAGCTGCCGCAAGAGGCTCAGGACTACGTGGCGTTTATCGAGGATCTGGCACACACCCGCGTGACGTTCATTGGCGTTGGCGCTGGTCGAGAGCAGATCATCAACCGATTCTGGAAGTAATCGGGACTATTTGGTTATTGCGATATACCCCTTTGCAGCCCGGACGGGCGGCCGAGGGGTATATTTGCTTGCAAAGGGCTCGCGCGGAGCGGGCCGTTAATCCATAGAGGAGGCACCCTTGAAGGCGGACACTCAAACCATCGACATCCTGTTGTTGGGCAGCGGCGGCCGTGAGCATGCTTTGGCAGCTAAGCTCGCAGCATCACCGCGCGCCGGCAAGCTCTACATCGCGCCGGGTAACGGCGGCACCGCGAGCTGCGGCGAGAACGTTGTTCTCGACGACTGCGATCCTGCGGCCGTGGCGGCGTTTGCTCAGAGCCACGGATGCGGACTCGTGGTAATTGGCCCCGAGGCTCCGCTCGTGGCGGGCGTGGCCGACGCCGTGCGCGCCGCGGGTATTCCCTGCTTTGGCCCGGGTGCCGAGGGTGCCCGTATGGAGGGCTCCAAGCTATTCTCCAAGCAGCTCATGGAGCGTGCCGGCATTCCGACGGCCGCCTACGGCTCGTTCACCGACGAGGCTTCGGCTCTCGCCTACGTGCGCGAGCAGGGCGCACCGCTGGTCGTGAAGGCTGACGGCCTGGCCGCAGGCAAGGGCGTCATCGTGGCGACCGAGCTCGAGCAGGCCGAGGAGGCCGTGCGCGAGTGCTTTGGCGGCACCTTCGGCGATGCCGGCAACACCGTGGTCATCGAGGAGATGCTGACCGGCCCCGAGTGCTCGCTGCTGGCCTTTACCGACGGCAAGACCGTGCGCCCCATGGCCACCTCGCAGGACCACAAGCGCGCGCTCGAGGGCGACAAGGGTCCCAACACCGGCGGCATGGGCGTCTACAGCCCGGTGCCCATCGTGACTGACGAGGAGCACGCCACCATGGTGGCGGTCATGGAGCAGACCGTGGCCGAGCTCGCTGCCGAGGGCATCGACTACCGCGGCTGCCTGTACGGCGGCTTTATGCTCACACCCGCCGGCCCCAAGGTGCTGGAGTTCAACGCCCGCTTTGGCGACCCCGAGACGCAGGTCGTGCTTCCGCGCCTTAAGAACGACCTGGTCGAGGTCATGCTGGCTTGTGCCAACTGCGAGCTCGATCAGATTGAACTCGACTGGCGTGACGAGTGGGCCGTGGCCGTTGTCCTGACGAGCGCGGGCTACCCCGGCAGCTACGAGAAGGGCAAGGTCATCACCGGTATCGCCGATGCCGAGGCCATGGAGAACGTGACCGTGTACCACGCGGGCACTGCCGTGGTGGACGGCCAGCTCGTGACCAATGGTGGCCGCGTGCTTGCCGTGACCGCTCTGGGCGACACGTTCGAGAACGCTCGCAACCTTGCCTACGAGGCCTGCGAGAAGATTGATTTTGAGGGCAAGACCCTGCGTCACGACATCGGCCTGCGCGCGCTGCGCGGCCGCGACGCCTGGGATGCCTAAAGTCCGAGAGGAATGAGACGGATGGACGAGAAGAACGAAGAGCTCGTGGACGCGCAGATCGTCGAAGAGGACAGCCGCATGTATGGGCACGCCGAGGGCGAGCCTGGTGGCGAGGTCTCTGACGAGCCGGCGCTGGTGCTGGGCGATGACGACCCGCACGATGCCGAGCTGCACGAGAAGATTCTTTCGGAGGAATGCGCCTGGAAGGGCAAGATCCTCGACGTCCACCGTCTTGAGGTTGAGCTGCCCAACGGTCACCGCAGCGCCCGCGATATCGTTCGCCATCCGGGTGCGGCGGCCGTTGTGGCACTGACCGAGAGCGGCAAGATCGTACTGGTGCGTCAGTACCGCACCGCCATCGACCGCGTGACGGTCGAGATTCCCGCCGGCAAGCTCGATCCAGGCGAGGACCCGCTCGATTGCGCCAAACGCGAACTGCACGAGGAGACGGGCTTTAGGGCCGGTCGTATTCGCTTTTTGACGTCGATTGTCACGTCCTGCGGTTTTTGCGATGAGATCATCCACATCTACTTGGCTACCAAGCTCGAGTTTGATGCGCCCAACCCCGATGATGACGAGTTTGTCAACGTGGACCTGGTGCCGCTGCACGAGCTGATCGATGCCGTGCTCGACGGCAAGATCGAAGACGCCAAGACCGTCGTGGGCGCCTTGGCATGCGATAGCATCGCGCACCGACTAGGCGGAGCGGAGCTTTAACGAGCGGGGATGATCCCGCAGGTTTGTGTAAGTCAGCGAAAGTGCTCCATTTGAGACAAGGTGGCCTAAAAGAGGAGGGAAGCGTATGGATATACGCGACCGACGATTGAAGGCCAGATTGTCCAAATGGAGCACTTGCAGCGTCGAGACGAAACGCGGTTTGGTAAAACCGCGTAAGGTGATTATGTTTAAGAGGTTTCTTTCGTATTACGAGCCCCAGATGGGGCTTTTTGTTGCTGATACTGTTTGTGCTCTGGTGCTTGCCGCCATTGACCTTGCTTTTCCTATTATTCTGCGTAATTTGACCGGTGGGCTATTTACTCAGGGTCAGGCTGCCATTATGCAGGCGCTCGGCATGATCGCGGTGGGCTTGGTGCTGATGTATGCCGTCCGCTGCGCCTGCCGCTACTTTGTGAGCTATTGGGGTCACGTGATGGGCGCGCACATGGAGTCCAAGATGCGCGAGGACCTGTTCGACCAGTATGAGCGCTTTAGCTTTGCGTACTTCGACCGCAACAGCTCGGGCGACATGATGAGCCGCGTGGTCAACGACCTGTTCGATATCTGCGAGGCGGCGCATCACGTGCCCGAGTGGATCATCATCTGCGGCATCGAGATCATCGGCTCGTTTGTGATCCTCTTTACCATCGCCCCGGTCCTGGCGCTCGCCATGGCCGTGGTGACGGCGGCGTTTGCGGTCATCATGTTTTGGCAGAACATGCGCATGCGCGAGGTCTTCAGCGACAACCGCAAAAAAATCAGCGGCATCAATGCGCAGCTGCAGGATTCGCTGGCGGGCATGCGCGTGGTCAAGAGCTTTGCCAATGAGGAGACCGAACGCTTCAAGTTCCGCGCCTCCAACAATCGCTATCTTTCGTCCAAGGAGAACATGTATCACGCCATGGGCGTCTATACCGCGACGTATGGCCTGCTCTCGGGTGTGCTCTATGTGATCGTGGTGCTGCTGGGCGGCTGGCTGGTCGCCAAGGGACAGCTGCAGGCGGTCGATATGGCGACCTTTGCACTCTATATTTCGCTGTTCTGCACGCCGCTCGAGACACTCGTTAATTCGGCCGAAACGTATCAGAAGGCTATCGCCGGCTTTAAGCGTATGGACGAGGTGCTCTCGACCGCGCCGGATATCCAGGACAAGCCGGGCGCTACGGATCTGCAGGTGACTGCCGGCGCCGTGGAGTATCACGATGTGTGCTTTAACTACGAGGATGTCGAGCTGGGCGAGGGCGATGCCGACGAGCGTCCCGTTATCGACCATATGGACCTGTCCATCAAGCCCGGGCAGACCATCGCTTTGGTTGGCCCTTCGGGCGGCGGCAAGTCCACGACCTGTTCGCTGCTGCCGCGCTTTTATGACGTGGCTACCGGATCCATTAGCATCGACGGCCAGGACGTGCGTGATGTGACGCAGCAGAGCCTGCGTCGCGCCATCGGCCTGGTGCAGCAGGATGTCTATCTGTTTGACGGTACGATTGGCGAGAACATCGCCTACGGCAAGCCGGGTGCTACGGCAGAAGAGATCGCCGACGCCGCCCGTCGCGCCAATATCGATACCTTTATCGAATCGCTTCCACAGGGCTACGACACCGTGGTGGGCGAGCGCGGCAGCCGTCTTTCGGGCGGACAGAAGCAGCGCGTTGCCATCGCGCGCGTGTTTCTCAAGAACCCCAAGATCCTGATCTTGGACGAGGCGACGAGTGCTTTGGATAACGAGAGCGAGGAGGCGGTGCAGGAGTCGCTCGAAGAGCTGGCACGCGGCCGTACCACAATCATCATCGCCCACCGTCTCTCGACCATTAAACACGCCGATGAGATTGCGACCGTTGAGCATGGTCGCGTTGTGGAACGTGGCACGCACGAGGAGCTTCTCGCCCGTGGCGGCACCTATGCCCGTTACTATCGAATGCAGTTCGAAGGTGCGCGTGCGCACGAGCTCGACTGATTGATATGACAGGAAGTTTATGGCTGACAAGAACCCTTTGACTCCGGAAGAAGTGACGGAGTTATTCTCCGAAATCGATGCATCCGGCGTCTTGGATCCTACGCTTGCCAAAAAGCGTACCGAGCGCATGCGTGAGAAGGAGGCTGCGGCCAAGTGCGGTGACAAAGCGGCGCTAGCACAGCTGCGCAGCGAGGACCGCGCGAGCCAGGCAAAACATATCGACCCGCTGTCCGAGGACGATCCTTCGGGCTCGCAGGTGAGCCATACCATTACGAAGACCGCGATGGCCGTGGTCATCGGTATTTTGGTGCTGATCGTGGGCATGCAGATCGGCTACGGCGTGATGCGCCGTCTGAATACCGCCAACCTGTCCGAGAGCGTTTCGGTTGATACCGTTTCTACAGCACTCAAGGGTGGACTCGAGTGGGGCAACGGCTTTACGCAGTTCCCGCTCGACTTTACCGTCGATGAAGCCGATGAGCGTACGGGCACGGTCGAGGTGACGGTGTTGGACACATCGTCTGCCAACGAGCTCGAGCTGCTGTCCAACGGGCAGATCCAGGCCGCGGCGCTTGCGACCAACGCGCTGCTCAACGACAAGATCGACCGCGTGGTGTATAACGTTCACGCCTATATCGACGAGGATAGCAACATTCAGCACGATTCCTTCTTTGGCATGTTCCCCGCGCGGGGCCACCAGAGCGCCATTTTGACGTTCGTGTGGACCAAGAGCTCATCCAACGCCACGAGTATCGACTGGAAGATGCGCATCGTGAGTATGGATGACACCATCGCCGAGCGCATTCAGAAGCAGGTGAACTCGGTGTCGTCGTTGATTGAGGACCCGGTGGTGAGCCAGACCAAGATTGACGAGGAAAAGGCCGAGCGTGACCTGGAACATCGTCTGCATGGCCGCGAGATTTTCCGCGGCGGCAAGCCCGATCGCACACCGTCCGAACTGCTGGAGCAGGACAAGAAAAAATAAGAGACCATCATCCCGCGTGAGCCACAAGCCCCGCGGGATGATTTTTTAAGGCTCTGTTAGACCAGGATTGACATGCCGACCTGCCGGCTAACTCGCCGTCTCCCCGTCGGGCGCCGGCGTCTTGAC
>URYW01000047.1 GCA_900552145.1 uncultured Collinsella sp.
CCGAGATCTACAACGCCGAGACCGGTATGTACGAGCTCAAGGGCGAGGGTGTTGAGTACACGAGCGCCCAGATGGTCGATTACTGGGAGAAGCTCGTCGACACCTATCCCATCATCTCCATCGAGGACGGCATGGCCGAGGAGGACTGGGACGGCTGGGTTGAGCTCACCCGTCGCATTGGCAACAAGGTGCAGCTGGTGGGCGACGACCTGTTCGTCACCAACACCGGGCGTCTCAAGAAGGGCATCGAGCTGGGCGCCGCCAACGCGATTCTGGTCAAGGTCAACCAGATCGGCACGCTCACCGAGTCGCTGGAGGCTATCGAGACCGCCAAGGAGGCCGGCTACGCTTGCATCGTGAGCCACCGTTCTGGCGAGACCGAGGACTCCACGATCGCCGACCTGGTCGTGGGTGTTAACGCCGGTCAGATTAAGTCGGGCGCCCCGTGCCGCAGCGACCGTATCGCCAAGTACAACCAGCTCATCCGTATCGAGGACGAGCTCGAGGGCAGCGCGCGCTACGCCGGCAAGTCTGCGTTCTACAACATTCGCTAGGCAGCGGCGTGTGCGAGGGCGGGGCTGACTCGGATTCGCCTCGCTTCCGTCGGGCACTGTTGAGCACCATTGGGCGCTGGGCCATACGGCTCAGCGCCTTTTTTATGTCGAGCAAAGGCTGGCGAAGGCGGTGCGGGCGCTCGTGCTATAACTAAAAGACTTAGCGCAAACAAACCTCAACCGCACAAGGCGCACATGGATCAGATTTACGACAACAGGTACTATTCCGCCGGTTCGCGTGAGCCGTCACTTCGCCGTGCGCGCACGGTGCAGCTCAGCGGGTCCGATTACGCCGGTGCCGACCGCTCCACGCAGCGACCGACAAGTGCCTCACACTCCCGTGCTCAGGTGAATACGTCGACGGACCGCCCGCCACGTTCGGTGCGCCCGGCGCATTCGGAGCATGCTCAGCGTTCCTCGGCTCAAACGCATGAAAAGCCGAGTAGGCCCTCGAACCGTCTTTCAGGCTCGGACTTCATGCATTACGCCAACGACAACGCGGTGGTCAAGGCAATCTACGACTTTACTCACGGTCCCCAGCGAGGGCTGTTTGTTGGCATTGTCGTCGCCCTGGCGCTTGTGAGCCTGTATTTCCCCGTGCGCGACCTGTATGTGGCAAAACGCTCGAGCGACATCTTGGCCAAGCAGGTCGAGATTCGCGAGCAATATAACGACGACCTGCAAAAAAGCGTCGACAAGCTGCTCTCGGAGGAGGGTATCAAGGACGCGGCATCCGAGGACCTGGGCCTGGTGATGCCCGGCGAGAAGAGGATTGAAGTGCAGGGCCTGGACGACGATTCGGATGCCTCGTCGAGCAAAAAGTCCTCAAACGCCAAGAAGGCCAGCGAAGTGGCCAAGGAAATCGAAGAAGTCGGTAAGGACGCGCCGTGGTACATCCAAGCGCTCGACATGCTGTTTGGGTTTAACGGCGTCGAGGGTCAGACGGTCGTGTCCAACGGCAAATAGCGCCCGGAGGGGAGCTCGCAATGACAAATTGCAAACGCTATAAGGTGGCCGCGATCGACCTGGGAACGGTGTCGTCGCGACTGGTGTTGGCCCAGGTCGAGGGCGGGGCGATCGTGGAATCGTCCAAGCATACCGAGATTACCGATCTGGGTGAGGGCGTGGACGCGACGGGCCGCTTTTGCGAGACGGCCGTTGAGCGCGTGCTCGCTGCGTGCCGCATGTTTGTGGACGAGGCTCGTGCCTTTGGGGCCGCGTGCATCTGCACCACCTGCACGAGCGCCGCGCGCGATGCGTCCAACGCCGCCCTGCTGCTGGACGGCCTGCACGAGCTGGGGCTTGAGCCGCAGGTGATTCCGGGTGAGGTCGAGGCACGCCTGACGTTTTTTGGCGTGGCGCACGACTTTGCCGGCGAGCGCATCATTGTTGCCGATTCGGGTGGCGGATCCACGGAGCTCGCGACGGGCGTCTATGCGCCGGAGCGTGGCGTCTTTGCGCTAGAAGGGACGCGCTCGCTGGACATTGGCTGCCGTCGTGTGACGGAGCGTTTTTTCTCGGTGCTGCCACCCACGGGCGGCGAGCTTGCTGCCGCTGCCGCGTGGGCAGGCGAGCAGTTCACCGCCTATTTTGAAGGCCTGCCCAGCGACTTTGAGCGCGCCGAGCGTCTGGTCGCGGTGGGCGGCACGGTGACTACGCTGGTGGCTCTGGTCCACGAGCTGGAACCGTACGATTCGAGCTTTGTTCACCTACGCGAGCTGTCGCTGGAGCAGGTCTCGGCCGCTATCGAGCGCATGTCTGCGTTGGATGTTGCAGGCATTGCCGCGGTGCCGGGCGTGCAGCCCAAGCGCGCGAACGTGATCTTGGCAGGTGCCGTGGTGATTCGCGCGCTCATGCGAGCCGGCGGCTACAAGACGCTCACCGTAAGCGAGAACAGCCTACTCGCTGGCATGGCCGCCACCATCAACGAGGTTCTCGACGGCGCGACTCCCACCATCGCCTGGACCCCCACTCTCAGCACCCTCTAAATAATTTGCGGTGAAATACGGACTAAAATCGCCCTTTCGGGCGCCAAACAGTCCCTATTCCACCGCAACTCAACAGCCGGCACCTGGGGACAGTCCTTGCGGGGCGTCCCCACAGCGCCTATGCCAGCTTGTCGATTTGCCCAATCTCCCAAAGCGGAATATTGACGAGCATGCCCTCGTCTCTATATGCCGCCAGGGAGCTCCTCACGCAACGCTCGAGCTTGAATTTTTCGCAGGCTATTTTCAGACTCTTCGCTTTAAGGTTCTCTGCCGCCTTGACCTCAAGCGGAAGCACGGTTCCCGCATGGTCGATGGCAAAGTCGGTTTCGGCATTGCCAGAGGTAGAGGACCAATACGCGGGAGTTTTGTCCTGGAGCAAAAGCTCCTGCGCGACGTATTGTTCGGTCAGCGAACCTTTGAACTCGGTAAAAACAGCGGATCCGTTAAGAACGATGGCCGGAGAGAGACCGGAGAGCGCTCCGAGGATGCCGGTGTCGATGCAGAACAGTTTGAAGCCCGAGAGGTCTTCGTAGCTCGAGAGCGGCGCCTTTAGAGCGGAAACACGTGGCACCTTATGAACGATTCCGTAGTCCGTGAGCCACTGGAGGCTTTCCTCGAAATCGCGTGCGCGCGCTCCGGGGCGAAGGGCGCCATAGACAAACTTCTTGTTCTCTTTGGCAAGCTGGCCGGGAAGGGATTTCCAAACCAACCTCATGCGCTCGATGATGCGGGCGGGTGCATGTTTGCCAAAATCGGATTCGTAAGCCTCGATGATTTGCTGCTGAAGCCTTCGGGCTTCGATGAAGTCGCGTGTCTCGGCGAAAGCGGAGACAACTTCGGGCATACCGCCGACAACAAGGTATTCCTTGAGCAAGTGTTCGAGCTTTTCGGTAACGTTTGCTAGAAGGTTCATGTCTGCGGCAAGGATGGCGTCGGCGAGCGGGTCGCCGTCGACGGCACGAACGAACTCGGCGAACCCCATGGGACGCATGGTGAGCTGGTCGATTTTGCCGACGGGAAATGACTCGTTTTCGCGTCGGAGCGCGAGGCCCATATAGGAACCGGCTGCTACGATGTGGTATTCGGGTGCAAGCTCGTTGAAGTACTTGAGCGAGGTGATCCCGCGCGGGGCCTCTTGGATCTCGTCGAAGATGATGAGCGTGTCTGCTGGCGTTACAGTTTGGCCACGAAGGAGTTCTATCTGGGAGATGATGCGCTTGGGGTCGAGGTCCCCATCGAACAGCGAGCGTGTGCTCGGCTCGAGCATAAAGTCAAAACGAATGACGTTTCGATACTGCTGGCTTGCGAATTCGTTAAGAAGCCAAGTCTTTCCTGTCTGGCGGGCTCCCTTAAGCAAGAGAGGTTTGCGATTCGTCCTTGATTTCCAAGCGATAAGTTCGCTCATAAGCTGTCGCTGCATATTGCCTCCCAACCCTCTCGGTTAGTATAAGGCCATTTGGGTGTTTCCATCGGAAAATGTGCGAGACAACCACGTTTTTCCATCGGAAAATGTGCGAGACAACCAGGTTTTTCCATCGGAAAATGTGGTAGGAAACTCATTGGGTGGGCGGAAAAAGTAGTCAAAAAAGCCCCGTCCCAAATGAGCTGCTCTGCAGTTGACGGCGTCCAAAAGAAACGAGCCCGCATCCCTGGGGAACACGGGCTCGCAAGCAATCATATGGTAGGGGCGGTGGGACTCGAACCCACAATCCTTGCGGCGAGAGATTTTAAGTCTCCTGCGTATGCCAATTCCGCCACGCCCCCGTGAGACTAGAAGTCTAGCACAAGCCGTCCGTTACGCGTTGACGGCCATCGAGTGTTGGCCCGACTTCTCCAGGAACTCTTGGAACTTTGCCTCGTCGCCCTTGTTTTGATACTGCAGGGCCAGCAGGTACTCCAGTCGGCAGCGCTTGACCGGGTCGTCGCCGACATCCTCGAGCATGCGCTCCAGCTCGGGAATGTCGTTGTGGCGCTTGAGGATCATCGTGTCGTACATCAGCTGGCATTCGTGTGCGACCGCCTCGGCCTGACCGCCCTCAAAGCCCTTGATCTCGTGCAGAAGCTCCTTGGACTTTTTGCGGTCCTCCTGGCCAACGTAGTAGTTAAAGGCTTTGATCACCAGGTCGACGCGCTGCATCTTGGGGAGGTTGAGTCCCAGCAGCAGGTCGAACATCTCGCTGGCACGCTCGTGGTCCTCGCGCAGCAGATAGGAGTTCAGACGCAGGTAGTCGCGGTTGTAGCGCGGGTACAGCATGCTGGTGAGTTTGCCGTCGAGCAAACGATCGAACTCGTCCCACTGCTTGGCGGCCATCAATTGCTGCAGGCGTTTAAACGTGGTGCGTTTTTTGACGCTAAAGAACACCGACACGGCGATGCAGATGATAACGACGGCGGTCCAGAGGGTGCGGGAATCGGGCATATTAGGGTCCTTAGTCGCTCATAAAGCGAGCGGTATGACAACACGTACTAGATGTATTATACGCAGCGCGCAAGCAAACTGGCATAAAAGCTCATCGAGGCCGAGTGCCATCGCTCGCTGCGGTACACTTACCTAAAGTAAACCATGAAGGGAGACATTACCTATGAAGAAGATCGTTTTGGCTTGCGGTGCTGGCGCTGCTACCTCCACGCTCGTTGCCCAGAAGGTCGCTACCCTGCTCGACGCCAACGGTTATGCCGACAAGTACGAGATCGTGCAGTGCGCCATCTCCGAGGCCAAGGATTACTGCGACGAGGGCGCTGACCTGCTGATCGCCACCACCGTTGCCCCCGAGGGCCTCACCTGCCCGTACGTGAGTGGCGTGCCCTTCATGACCGGCATGAACCGCGTTGCCGCCGAGAAGGCCGTTCTCGACGTCATGGCTCAGTAGGCGCTGACTGCATGAGTGAGCAGAACGCCAACCCGGTAGAGCTCTTTGGTATGCGCGTTGCCCATGTGGGCATTAACGCCACCGACCCGGCAGACGCCCTGGAGATCGCGGAGCTGTTCTCGACGATGATGGGCCTGCCCGTCATCGAGACCCCGGTTTCGTACTCCAACGATTCGCTGGTCGAGATCATGAAGCAGAACGGTCGTGGCACCAAGGGCCACATCGGCTTTGCCGTTAACGACATCGATGCAGCTGAGAAGTGGTTTGCCGAGCGCGGGCTCGAGGTCAACGAAGAGTCGCGCGCGCTGCTGCCCGACGGTGGTACCAAGCTCGTGTACTTTAAGCGCGAGTTCGCCGGTTTCGCCGTGCACCTGTGCCGCGAGTAGCGCACAAGCTGTCATAGCTAGCAAAAAGGGATAGGGCTGCGTGGCCCTATCCCTTTATTTATGCCGAGGGGCTTCCTACCGCGGCAGGCGAATCGTAAAGCGGCTGCCGACGCCCTCGACCGAGGTCACACCGATGACGCCGCCGTGGCTGTCGACGATCCACTTGGCGATCGCAAGCCCCAGACCCGAACCCTGTGCGCCGGCATCGCGCGCGTTGTCGGCACGGTAGAACCGCTCGAACGCGTGAGCTGCGGATTCCTGGTTCATGCCGATGCCCTCGTCCTCAACACTTATGTCGATCGTGCCCGCGCCCGCATCCGGCGTTATGCCAAATGTGACGGTCGTTCCCGCATCCGAGTACTTGGCGGCGTTTTGCACGATCACGCGCAGAGCCTGCTTCACGAGCGCCACGTCGACGGGCGCGTCGCAGCGCGGGTCGCTGGCAAGCGCAGCGTCAGAAGCCAGCCGATACGTGTGCTCGGTATCGATCATCTGCGATTCTTCGCATACCTCGCTGACCAGTGCAGCCAAGTTGGTATGCGCGCGCCGCAGGACCGTGCGCCCGGCATCGCCGCGCGCCAAAAACAGCAGCTGCTCCACGAGCTCCTGCATGTGCTCGCTTTCGGCCTTGAGGGACGCGATGGATTCCGTCAGCACGTCCGGGTCGTCTTTGCCCCAGCGGTCGAGCATGTTCACGTAGCCCTGAATCACCGCGATGGGCGTGCGCAGCTCGTGGCTCGCATCGTTGACAAAGCGCATTTGCTGCAGTTTGGCCTCTTGCATCTGGCGCAGTAGGCGGTTAAGTGCAACCTCGATGCTTGCCAGGTCGGCGTCGCCGGTAGTGACGCTCGGCGAGTCGACGCTTGCGCGCTCGATGGCCTGCTCCAGCGTTTCCATCTTGCCGCCGGAGAGCTGCATGCGGCCGAGCTCGTCCACGCGCAAGGCCAGGTCGTTGAGCGGTGCCATGGTACGGCGCACACGGCGGGCGCCGCCGAGCATGTTGAGCACGCTGATGACCTGCCAACCCACAACGACGAGGTAGAGAGGCCATAGCGCGACGAGGTCCTGCGCGAGGGGGAAGGTCTTGGTGGTACGCGCAAGCTCGACGGTATAGGTGAGCGTTGTCAGATCCCAGCCGCGCGTGGGCGTCAGCGACATGCCGTGAACGGCGGCGCCGGGGATCCATCCTGCGGTAAACGCGCCGTCGGGCAGCGTCTGGTTGTATCCATAGACGAGGATCGCCACCGCAATCACCACCAGCAGCAGATCGAGCCAGACATAGCTCATCAGACGGCGCCACATATAGCTCCAGTTGATGGCGCGGGCGATGGAGGTGACGCGCTTGGCCTCGGCGTTACGCACGGCAGACATAGCCCACCCCGCGCACGGTCTGGATGATGCGGGCGCTGCCGGCGTCCTCGATCTTGGCGCGCAGGTGCGCGATGTGCACGTCGACGTTGTTGGTGTCGCCCACGTATTCGTAGCCCAGCGCCTCGTGCGCGATGCGCTCGCGCGTGAGCACGGTCTCGGCATGCGCCATAAGCAGGGCGAGGACATCGAACTCGCGGGCCGTGAGCGCGATGGGCGAGCCGCCGACCGTGACTTCGCGGCGGCCGGGGTCGAGCGCAACCGAGCCCACGGCGAGCGTGGCGGGGGAGGGCAAGGCGGAAGCTTGGATCGAGTCGCTGACCGGGGGTATCGCAGCGGCGTTGCCGGTCGCACCGCCCGCCATGCCCGCCCCGGCACCGAAGCCGCCCGCACCCGAAGCCGCCCGCACGGCCTCCGAGCGCTTCAGCGCTACGCGGATCCGTGCGAACAGCTCCTCAATCGCAAATGGCTTGGTCAGGTAATCGTCGGCGCCGGCATCGAGCCCGGCCACCTTGTCCATCACGGCATCGCGCGCGGTGACCATAATCACCGGCACATCCTTGTGCTTGCGGACGCGCCGCAAGACCTCCATGCCGTTGAGCTGCGGCAACAGCACATCGAGCAGAATCAAATCGTAGTCGCGCTCCAGCGCCAGGTCCACGGCGGTGCGGCCATCGGCGGCGTGTTCCACCTGGTAGCCCTCGTGCTCCAGCTCGAGCGTCACAAAGCGGGCGATTTTCTCCTCGTCCTCTACGATCAGGATCCGTGCCATGCGTGCCCCCGTCTGCGATTACTTGCCGTCGTTGAGATTTTGCTTGATGTCGTCCGCGGCATCGGCGGCGTGATTCATAAGGTTGTTGATGCTGCCGGGTACGTCGCCGTCGCTATCGATGCGGTAACGCATGCCAAAGAACAGGCCAATCAACATCAGCCATATCGTGGCGCCCCAGGCAAACAGCGCGACGATGGGGATCAGGATGGGAATGTTGAGGATGATCGCGTCGCGGCGCGTGGCGATAAACTTGGTGTCCAGGCTCAGGCGGAAGAGCTTTTTGAGGTACTCCCACACGCTGTCCATCTTCTTGGAGAAGTCGGTCTTTTCGCTCGACTTCTCGTAGGCGGCCTGCGCGGCGACCATCTCGGCTGAGGGCTCATCGACTGGCGCGGACTCGGTGGCGGCGTGCGCCGACGTGGTCTGCGTCTTGCCCTGCGACTCGAGCCAAATGATGGCATCCAGGACGTTGCCGTCGGCAGCGTCGAGCGCGGCCTTGGCATCGGTGTAGCTCACGTTGCACTTGGTGCGGATGGTTTCAACTTTTTCGAGGTCGTCCATGACCTGTTCCTTTCGTTCGATGGGCACGACGCCGGGCGATCTGCCCGGGCGCGAGCGTTGCGCTCGGCGGCCTGCGTTGCGCGGCGCCGCCCCGCCCTTGGTCGAACTCTATAGTGCAGGTTATAGATTAAGCGATTCTTGAGCCAAGATTAATGTTGGATGAGTTTTTGCGCGGCGGTGGGGAAGGGAGAGATGCCTTTCTGGATAGCTAGCAGCGAGGTCTAATACTTTTCCCGAGAAGTGAACGAGCTAAAACGGACCCCCGAAGCATCGACACTTTAAAGGTGTCGTTTCCTGCGGTTTCAATGCTGAAATCCCACGATTTTGCCGCCGAAAAATGCGGCTGTTTCAGGGGCTCAAAAACAGCCGTTCACTTCTCGGGAAAAGAATTAGACCTCGACAGCGGGGGGATGGGGTGCCGGTGCAAAACGGCGTCAAGGGTTGGTCGAGCAGGCGGTTTCTCCATTGATGTCCGCACGGCATGTGACACTTACCCTGCCGCCCCGCTCTGCCGCGGCGGCATGCGTCTGAACAATGACCCTCTAAGGAGTTCGATACCGATGAGTGACAACGCAAAGCATCTCGCAAAGAAGTGCGTCAAGGACGCGGGGCCGTGCCTCGCACTGTGCTTTGCCGACGCAGCGGTCGCGCTGCTGGCTGTTCTGGGGCCATTCGACGTGCTTCGAAGTACCAGTTCCCTGCACGTTTGCATGGCCCTTGCCGGCGCCATGATGACCGGCGGCGTGCTCGATCTGGTTTTTTGGGTGCTTGACCCGTTTGGATGGAAGAACGAAGGGTAAGCCCTAAGGGATAGAAGGGCTGGAACGGTTAGCTTAGTAATCGTGCAGAATGTGGGCTAGCGACTTGCAGGGAAGTGGTAATCCGATGACGGTCTATGTGACGGGCGATATTCACAGCGGCCTCGACATGCAAAAGCTGCGCGACTGGGATCTTGGGGATAGTCTGACGAGTGACGACTATCTCATCGTCGCCGGCGATTTTGGCTTTCCCTTGGATTTTTCTGCCGAGGAGTGCGCCGATATTGCTTGGCTGGAGTCGCGCCCCTACACCGTGCTGTTTGTCGACGGCAACCACGAGCGTTTCGATCACTGGGCGGAGCGACCCATGGAGTTGTGGCACGGTGGGCTGACGCAGCGCCTGTCGGATACCTCGCCCATACGGCGCCTGACGCGCGGCGAGGTTTTTGAACTCGACGGCTCGACGATCGTTACCATGGGCGGCGCCACGAGCGTGGACAAGGAATATCGCGTGCCGTATTCCAGTTGGTGGCCGCAGGAGCTGCCGGACGAGCGCAACTTTGGGGAGGCGCGGGCAAGGCTCGACAGCGTGGGTTGGAAGGTCGACTACGTAATCACCCACACCTGCTCCACGCGCATGCTCTCGCCCACGCTCTATCCGGCACCCGGCTGGAATTGCCCCGGCGTTGATCGTCTTACTGCATTTTTCGATGAGCTGGAAGACCGCTTGGATTATAAGCGCTGGTACTACGGGCATTTTCATCGGGATGCCAACCCGGCCGAGCGCCACACCGTGCTCTATGACTGCATCGTTCGCTTGGGTGACGAACTCCAGCCCTGGGATGTTGCGTAGAGGCGGGGTGGCTGGCTACTCGACCGTTACAGTGATGTTCTCCCGATGCGTACGGATAACATCCCAGCTAAAGTGCTCGACCAGCTGCTCGGCAGAGCGCGGTGTGGCGTCCGGCGCGATGCCCGTTTGCCCGGCGAGCCATCCCAGCAGCGTCTCGGGCGTGCCAAAGCGTGCGCGTAGTTCGCCCAGGTCCAAATCGCGGTCTCGCTTGGAAAGGCGGCGGCCATCCGGCGACATGAGCAGCGGAATGTGTGCGTAGTGCGGCGTTGGAAGTTCCAGCAGATGCTGCAGGTAGATTTGGCGCGGCGTGGAGCCCAGCAGGTCGCATCCGCGCACAACCTCGGTGACGCCCATGGCAGCGTCGTCGACCACCACGGCCAGCTGATAGGCAAACACGCCGTCGCTGCGGCGCACCAAAAAGTCTCCGCACTCGGTGGCGAGTGCCTCGCATTGGGCTCCGTACGTGCGGTCCACGAATTCGATCACGTCGTCTGCGAGGTCGTCGACGACGGGCACGCGCAGGCGCGTGGCCGGAGCGCGCAGGATGCTGCGGCGGGCAACCTCTTCGGCAGAAAGGCCTCGGCAGGCGCCGCGGTAGATGGGCGTGCCGTCGCTCGCGTGCGGTGCGCTCGCGGCATGGAGTTCGGCGCGCGTGCAAAAGCAGGGATAGGTGAGGCCGGCGTCTTGCAGTTGATGCAGAGCACGCTCGTACAGGTCTAGGCGATCATGCTGGTAGTAGGGGCCTTCGTCCCATTCGAGCCCCAGCCAAGCCAGGTCGTCAATCAGTTGGGCGGCAAGCTCCGGCCGCTTACAGCGATCGTCCAGGTCCTCGATGCGCAACACGATGCCGCCGCCCTGGCTGCGGGCCGAAAGCCACGAGCACAGACAGCTGAACACGTTGCCCAGGTGCATGCGGCCCGAGGGCGACGGGGCGAAGCGTCCCACGACGGGGGTGGGCTCTGCCGTTGCCGGTGCGTCCGCGGCGTGTGTTGCTATGTTGCGTGCGTTGATATCCATGCGGACGAGTATAGCGCGGGAGGTGGGGGAGGCACCGGCTCGACAGCTCGATCGCCACCCGCCAGCCCAACCCCTCAAACGACAGAAACCCCGGCAGCTCTTCGCAACTGCCGGGGTTTCCGCGGAAAAGGGGGACATGATCCTCAAGCGAACGGCAAAGGGGCAAACCGTGTTCGCTCAACTGCTTTATGCCCCCTTGCTCGCGGACTCAATCAGTGCGCATGCGGCAACACAAAGCCGCTACACCTGTGACGGAGCTATGAAGTGGTATCTATTGCCGGAGCGGGCTATGCCAAGGAGTGTCCCAGATTGCCGGCAGATAAGGAACGTCCCCAGGTGCCGGCCGCGGGCGTGACTTTCGTCCCGTTTGATACTCCGCTGGCCTAGATGTTCGTCATGTGCGCCCGTAAACGTGGGACAATGGCGTTGCTGGTATCACAGACAAAGGATGTGCCTATGAACGCCCCCGTTGCCAAAACCTGTCGGCAGCGCCGCCTGTTTGCGCGATTCGCTTCCGTCTGCGCGCTCGTTGCGCTTGCGTTGTTGCTGCTGCCTGCCGCCGCGCACGCCGACGGCTACTCCATGACCCAAACCTACATCAGTGCCACGGTCGAGGCCGATGGATCGCTGACCGTTGTCGAGGGACGCCAGTTTGATTTCGACGACGACATCAACGGCGTGTTTTGGGAGATCAATACGGGCACCAACCAGCAGGGCGGCACGGCGGACGTTGACGTGCTGAGTGTCGAGGAAGAGGACACCGCGTTTAACAAAGTCGATAGCGCGAACAAGGGCGATTCTGGCGTCTACACGGTCGAGCAGGCCGGTGACGGCGTAAGGATTAAGGTGTTCAGCCCCCACGAGAGCGGCGACAGCGCGATCTATTACGTGAGCTACACCATGACCGGTGCGGTTATGAACTGGGCCGATACCGCCGAGCTCTACTGGAAGTTCGTGGGCGACGGCTGGTCTGCGGATTCCGACGATGTCGAGATGGAAGTGCGCTTCGCAAATGCCGCTGCCGGGACGGCGGCCGTCAAAGGCGATAACTTCCGCGCATGGGGCCACGGTCCGCTGGCGGGCGACGTGTCGCTCGATGAGGACGAGCCCATGGTCACCTATACCATTCCCTGCGTGCATCAGGGCGAATTCGCCGAGGCACGCATCGCCTTCCCCAGCGACTGGGTGCCGCAGCTTGCCGCCTCGGGCGAAGAGCGCATGTCAACGATCCTGAGCGAAGAGAAGGAATGGGCCGACGAAGCTAACGCCCGCCGTGAGCACGCGCGTGCGGTTGCCGGCGCGATTGCCGTGTTGAGTGTTGTTGTGGCGGTTGCCTATACCGGTGTAATCGTGATGCTCAAGCTGCGCAGGCCCAAGCCCAAGCCGCTCTTCCAGGACGAGTACTTCCGCGATGTGCCCTCCGCCGATCATCCCGCGGTGCTTGCAACTCTTATGAGCTGGAACGACGTGCCCGATCAGGCATATATCGCCACGCTGATGAAGCTGACCGACGACCGCGTGATCAAGCTGGAAGAAGCGACCGAGACCAAGAAGAAGGGTCTGCTCCGTCGCGAAAAAGAGGAGCAGACGTATCGCATCACAGTGACCGACGAGGCCTGGAAGGCTGCCAAGAAGGACGGCATCGACCGCGACGTACTCAAGGTCTTCTTCGCTGGCGTTAAGCCCGATAAGGACGGAGTCCGTTCGCGCACGTTTAGCGAGCTGGAGGAATACGCTAGCGAGCGCACCACATCTGTTGGCGACAAGCTCGAGGACTATCAGAGCACGGTTAAGGGCAAGCTGGAGGCGCGCGAGCTTATCGCCTCGGACGGCACCGTCGCCCTGGTTGCCGGCTTGGTTCTCGGCATCATCATTGTCTTTGGCATTTTGGGCTCTCTGTTCTATACCGACTTTGCGGACGCCAACGTCGGTGCCGCTATGATCTCGATCCCCGTCACGATTGTGGGCTTTGTCCTGAGCTGCACCTTCCGCCGTTACACGTCGGAGGGCGCCGAGGTGGCGGCTCGCTGCAAGGCGCTCAAGCATTGGCTCGAGGATTTTACGCGCCTGAAGGAGGCCGTCCCCAGCGATCTGATCTTGTGGAACAAGCTGCTGGTGATGGGCGTTGCCCTGGGCGTTTCGAAAGAAGTGCTGCGACAGCTGGCCGAGGCCGTGCCTGCGGATCTGCGCAACAGCGACGATTTCTACGACAACTACCCCTGCTACTGGTGGTATTACCATCACTACGGCAACGAGTCTCCGCTCGATTCGTTCAACGATGTGTATCACGAGACCATCCGCGAGCTGGCTTCGAGTTCCGATAGCTCGAGCGCCGGCAGCGGCGGCGGCTTTTCCGGTGGCGGCGGTGGCGGCGTCGGCGGAGGCGGCGGCGGAACGTTCTAGCGAGCGCTTGCTTTGGGGTGGATCTTTCTGGGCGGTTGCCAGGGAAGATCCATCCCATTTTTGTGCATCGAAACGGGCCATGCTTTCCGCTGCGGACCTTCGCACAAGGGGCAGTGGGCAAAAAATGCCAAATATGAGTACTGTTGCCTAGATTGTCACATTTGTTGTACTAAAAAATGGACTCCTAACGATATTATTTCTCGTTAGGAGTCCATTTTATTGTACATTTGGGGAGATACGTTAGTTCATCTGACGCGTCGAGACGCCTAAGAGACCCGAGAAAGCCGAATTGCGCTGCTGCTAAAAAGGTAACAGTACTCATATTTGATGTTTTTTGACCACAGCTATTTGCAGGCCCCCTATAGGGCGATGCCAACGAGGGCTTCGGCGGCCGTTTTGCTCAAGACTGTCCCCAGCGACTAGTCATTTAAGAACGTCCATTACAGTCGAAATTGTCAGCCCGGGACCGTCTCGGGC
>URYW01000048.1 GCA_900552145.1 uncultured Collinsella sp.
GACGCCGGATCCATGGCGTACATGAAGTCGACACCGGGCTTAAAGCCGGCCTTCTCGACGGCCTTGGTAATGTACTCGAACGGCTCGGCTTTGGTCTTGAGGTTGGGCGCGAAACCGCCCTCGTCGCCCACGCCGCCGCCCAGGCCGGCCTCGTGCAGCACGCCCTTGAGGGTGTGGTAGACCTCGGCGCACCAGCGCAGGCCCTCGGCAAAGCTCGGGGCGCCCACCGGCATGATCATGAACTCCTGGAAGTCAACGTTGTTGTCGGCATGCACGCCACCGTTGAGGATGTTCATCATGGGCGTAGGCAGCAGGTGAGCGTTGACGCCGCCCAGGTACTGGTACAGCGACAGGCCCGCAGACTCGGCTGCGGCGCGGGCAACGGCCAGCGACACGCCCAGGATGGCGTTGGCGCCGAGCTTGGTCTTGTTGGGCGTACCGTCCGCGGCGATTAGCGCGGCGTCGACGGCGCGCTGATCGAAGGCGTCGAGGCCCACGACGGCATCGGCGCACTCGTTGTTGACGTGCTCGACGGCCTGCGAGACACCCTTGCCCAGATAGCGGCCCTTGTCGCCGTCGCGCAGCTCACATGCCTCAAAGGCGCCGGTCGAAGCGCCCGAAGGCACCATCGCGCGACCGAAGCTGCCGTCCTCGAGCACGACCTCGACCTCGACGGTGGGGTTGCCGCGGCTGTCGAGCACCTCGCGACCGTAGACATCCAAAATATCGCTCATGTTGTCTCCCTCTCACTTGGAAACGGGTTGAATGCTTGGCGACGCGGCTTGCACGCTGCAGCGGCGCGCAGGTTCATAAGTTAGCCATGTCGCACTTTTTTATTATGCCCTAAGTTAGCCAAGGGATACACTCTTTTTAAAAAATAATGGGAGCGATGGGACAAGTCCGTCCCGTCGCTCCCGCGGTATTACTCCCCTGCCTTTGCGGCATCCCACAGGTCATTGAGACCGTGGGTCGAAAGCTCAGCCAGATCAACGTGGGCGTCGGCCGCCATCCGCTCCATCGCAGCCCACCGACGGCGGAACTTTGCCGTGCTGGCACGCAAGGCGCTCTCGGCGTCGATACCCTCTTTGCGTGCGACGTTGACCAAGGCAAAGAGTAGGTCGCCAAACTCCATCTCGCGCTCGGGCGTTCCGGGGGCCTCGGCCTCAAACTCGGCACGCTCCTCGGCCACCTCATCCCACACATCTTGGACGGTCTCCCATTCAAAGCCCACGGCCGCCGCCTTGCGCGACACCTTTTGCGCCTGCATCAGCGCCGGCAGGTGCGTGGGCACGCCGTCGAGCAGTCCCTCGGGCGCAGCCTCGCCTGCCGCCACGGCTTGGTCCTTGGCGGCCTTCTCGGCAAGCTTAACCTCGTCCCAAATCTTGAGCACCTCGTCAGAGTTGTCGGCATCCACATCGCCAAACACGTGCGGATGACGGCGAATGAGCTTGGCGTCGATATCGTGCGCCACGTCGGCCAGCGAAAACTCGCCGGCATCCGCCGCAATCTGCGCATGCAGTACGACCTGCATGAGCACGTCACCCAGCTCCTCGCGCAGGTGCACCGCATCATCGGCCTCAATGCAGTCGAGCGCCTCGTAGGCCTCCTCGATCATATTTTTGCCAATGCTGCGGTGCGTCTGCTCGCGGTCCCACGGGCAGCCGTCGGGCTGACGCAGGCGCCAGATGGTCTGCACCAGATGCTGCAGCTCGGCGGACGCATCGACCAACGTCGACGGGTCACGCGAACCCTCGGCATTTTGCTGATCCATATGCTCGGCCATGGCTACTCCTCCTCCATGACCACGTGGCGGAACGCGCCGCCCTCGTAGATGCCGTAGCTGTGCGTGCCGTCCTTGGGGATGCTCACGCTGCCGGGATTGAAGAGCCACAGACCAGGATGCTCCTCGCTCGCCTCGTTGACCTTGATGTGCGTGTGACCGTAGACGAGCGCGGAACCCTCGGGCAGCGCGGGCGCGTGGTCAACGCTGTTATGCATGCCGGCGCCAAAGACGTGGCCGTGCGTCAGGAACAGTTCGCGGCCGGTCTCGTCGAACAACGTGGCGTAGTCCGCCATGACGGGGAAGTCGAGGACCATCTGGTCGACCTCGGCGTCGCAGTTGCCGCGGACGGCGATGATGCGGTCGGCCAGGGCATTGAGCAGCGGAATCACGCGCTTGGGAGCGTAGTCGCGCGGCAGGTCGTTGCGCGGGCCGTGGTAGAGCAGGTCGCCCAGCAGAACGATGCGGTCGGGTTGCTCGGATTCGATGGCGGCGACCAGGCGCTCGGTCCAGTATGCCGAGCCGTGGATGTCGGAGGCGATGAGGTATTTCATGGGGAGTCCTTTCGAAGTGGGGTTGATGGGGGTTGAATACAGGGTCCGCGGATGTGGAGCCCATCTACCGTGTTACTCGAATCGCAGCGCCGCGCTCTGAGCCGCCTGCATCACGCGTTGGAGCGGCACGCCATGTTCACGGGCAAGACAGGCGCAATCCTCGTACTCGGGCGCGGCGCGCTCGCTGCCGTCGGGCAGGGGCGCCACCTTAACGGATACCTCGCCCCAAGGCGTTGTCACCTGCTCGAATCGGCGCGGCAGGCAAACGCGTTCCATCACCTGGCGACGAATGCCGTTGGTCGTGGTCTCCAAAAAGATAATCGTCTGCAAGCGCTCAATATCCTCGTGCGAGCAGATCACCTGCAGCTGCCATCCGGGGCGGCCCTTTTTGCAGTAAAGTGGCAACCAATGCACCTCGCGGGCGCCGGCCTTGCGCAGGCAATCGGCAGCGTAGGCAAGCACCTCGGGCGACGCGTCATCGATGTCGCACTCCAGCTTGACGATAGTTTCGGGCGCATCGGTCTCGCGAGACAGCGGGGATGTGCTAGCGCATTGCATACGGTCTGGATCCTTTCCGCACGGGCTCGTTTTGTTCACTCAAACGCTAGCACATCGCGGGCGACGCGGATGTGACGGCGCGTGATGAGCGCGATTTTCCTTGTCGGCAAGAAACCGACACTCCACCGCCTCAGCCAAACATGTACATCAGCCTCCAAACATGTCATTATTTGCAGCTTTTGAAGGCTGATGTACACGTATTGGAGCAAGCGAGGCCGCGCCGCGCAGCCTTTCCAATCGATTTCGAGCTCCGGCGTGCGCGGCGTGTTGAGAGCTGCAACATTACAATGGAGCGGATTCGCCAAATGCAAAGGAGTCGCCATGCCCGCATGCCCGCTGGTCGATTGCCACACCCACACCTCGTTTTCGGACGGACATGCCTCGTTTGAGGACAACGTTCGCGCCGCTGCTGCGGCCGGCTGCCGCGTCATGGTCTCGACCGATCACCTCACCCTGCCCGCCAGCATGGACGCCAACTGCGAAGTACAGGTTGTCGAGGGTGACCTGACGGCACACCGTCTGGCCTTTGAGGACGCCCGCAAACTCGCCGCGCAGATTGCGCCGGAGCTCACCTTTATCTACGGTTTTGAATGCGATTGGTACGAGGGTTGCGAGCCCTTGGTAGAGCGCTGGTCCCAGGGCGCCGTCGTACGCCTTGGCAGCGTGCATTGGATTGGCAACCCAGGCGATATCATGGCCGGTGCCGCGGGTACGGCGGGACCGGAAAACGTCGCTCGCCCCGATACACCCGATTCCCTTTGCGGTTGGATCGACGACGACACCGACCTTCACGTTTGGGAAAACCTGGGCGTGCGCGGCGTGTGGGAGCGCTATGTCGATGATTGGTGCCGCGCCTGCGAAAGCTCGCTCAGCTTTGATGTGATGGCTCACCCCGACCTGGTCATGCGCTTTTCGAAGGAAGGCTTTGCGCCCGATTTTGACCCCGCGCCGTTTTGGGGGCAGATGGCCGAGTGCGCTCACGACACGGGTCGCCGTGTCGAGGTCTCGACCGCCGCGCCGCGCAAGGGCCTCGACGACTATTACCCCTCGACGGGGCTGTTGCGTTGCTTCGCCCACGCCGAGGTACCCATCACCTTTGGCTCGGACGCACACCGCGCCTGCGACATCTGCTGGAACATCCGCGAGGCCCAGGCCCACGCTTACGACTGCGGCTACCGAACCTTCGACATCCCCCACCCCAACGGCGAATGGGAATCCACACCCCTCGACTAGCCATCCCTTCATAAGTTGCGGTGGAATAGGGATTGTTTTGCCTGATGAAGCGCTTAAACAGTCCCTATTTCACCGCAACTTCCATGACCCCGTTACATCAACAAAGACTGTCCCAAACGACTAGTGGCGGCGGGCGTTGAGTTCGCCGGCTAGCTCGTCGAGGGTGATACCGTAGCGCTCGAGCGTCACGAGCAGGTGGTAGACCAGGTCGCCGGCCTCGTAGCGGATGTGATCGTGATCGTTATCCTTGCAGGCCATGATCACCTCGCTTGCCTCCTCGGCAAGCTTCTTGAGCAGCTCGTCCTCGACGTCAGTCAACAGACGAGCGGTGTAGCTCTCCTGCGGCGATACATCACGACGACCGTGAATCACCTCGGCCAGACCTGTCAGCGTCTCACCGATATTTCCATCCTGAACGCTTGCGGTGCGCACACCCATAGTTCAATCCTTTCTGGTGGCCGAGCGTCTAATCGAGCGCCCGCCCTACGCGAGTTTCCTAAAGAAGCAGGTACGGTTGCCGGTATGGCAGGCCGGACCCGGCGAGTCGACCTTGACCAGCAGCGTATCGCTATCGCAGTCGGCCCAGAGCTCCTTGACCTCCTGCATATTGCCGCTCGTCGCGCCCTTGTTCCAGAGCTCTTGACGGCTACGGCTCCAAAACCACGTGGTACCGGTCTTGAGCGTCAGCCCCACCGACTCCTCGTTCATCCAAGCAACCATAAGCACCTCGCCGGTGTCATGCTGCTGAACCACACAAGGAATCAACCCGCGGGCGTCGTACGTAAGATCCGCCGCTTCTACTACCTCAGTCATCATTTCTCCCAAGTCATAAACGAAACCCCACAGGTCGGCGAGGGTTGTCCAGGTGCCCGAGATTCCGAGCGACAAGCCCGACGACGCGTACTTAAGTACGCGAGGAGGGTTGGAGCCGGAAGGTCGGGTGCCTGGGCAAGCCGCAGCATTAGAAGTCCAACCTCACAGGAATACCTTGAGAGGCCATATACTCTTTGACTTCGCGAATGCTGAACGTCCCAAAGTGAAAGACGCTCGCCGCCAGTACGGCGTCGGCTTCGCCCTCGATCACACCCTCGGCGAAATGCTCGAGCGTGCCCACGCCGCCGCTTGCGATCACCGGAATCGGCACCGCGCGCGCCACGGCGCGGGTGAGCGCCAGGTCAAAGCCGGCCTTGGTGCCGTCGCGGTCCATACTGGTGAGCAGGATCTCGCCGGCGCCGCGACGAGCCGCCTCCTCGGCCCACGCCACCGCGTCGATACCCGTGGCGTTGCGGCCGCCCGCCGTAAAGACCTCCCACTTATCGGCGCCCGGCTCCCCGGGCAGCCCCACGCGCTTGGCATCGATCGCCACGACCACGGCCTGGCTGCCAAACGCCGCGGCAGCCTGGCTAATCAACGACGGGTCGCGCACGGCCGCCGAGTTGAGCGACACCTTGTCGGCACCGGCGGCAACCATGGTGCGCATGCCTGCCAGGTCGCGAAAGCCGCCGCCCACGGTATAGGGAATGGCCAGCTCCTCGGCTGCATGCGCCGCCATCTCGATAGTCGTCGCACGGTTGTCGCTCGTGGCGGTAATGTCCAAGAAGACGACCTCGTCCGCACCCTCGCGGTCGTAGGCGCGTGCCAGCTCCACCGGGTCGCCCGCATCGCGCAAGCTCACAAAGTTGACGCCCTTAACCACACGGCCGTCCTTGACGTCCAAGCAGGGAATCACGCGTTTGGTAAGCATGAGCTACTCCTCCCCTCGGACGGCGTCCAGCGCCTGGGTCAGCGTAAAGTTGCCCTCGTAGAGTGCGCGACCGGTAATGGCACCTTCAATCGCGCCCTCACCCGCTGCGGCCAGCGCACGGATGTCGTCGAGCGTCGAGATGCCGCCCGATGCCACGACGGGAAAGCCCGCGACCTCGGCCACATGGCGATACGCCGCCACATCGATGCCCGTCTGCATGCCATCGCGCGCAATGTCGGTATACACCAGATGCTTAAAACCCAGCTCGGAAAGCTGCGCCACGGCGTCGTCGAGCGCCACGCCCGCGCCGTCACGCCAGCCATTCACCTTGACCTGGCCGTCGCGTGCGGCAATATCTGCCACCAACAGCTCGCCAAAGCCTTGGGCCGCCACCTCGGCAAAACCCGGCTCGGTCACGAGCACCGTGCCTAGTGCGATGCGGCGCGCACCGTAGCCGGCCAACTCGTCGATGCGCGCGAGCGATCGGACGCCGCCGCCCACGTCCACGGACAGACCGTCGACGCCGCAGATGGCCTTAATCGCCGCCGAGTTGGCAGCGCATGTGTCCTCGTCCTCGCCAAAGGCAGCGGACAGGTCGACGACGTGCACCCAGCTTGCGCCCTGCTCGGCAAACGAGCGGGCGACGGCCACGGGGTCGTCGGAATATACCTTGCAGCGGCTGCGGTCGCCGCGCTCCAGGCGCACGACCTTGCCGCCGATCAGATCGATTGCGGGAAACAGGATCATCGGTCAGCCTCCTCGACGATGTTGACGAAGTTCTTAAGAATGCGCTGACCCAGCGCGGAGGATTTCTCGGGATGGAACTGGCAGCCCCACACGTTGCCATGGCGCACGATGCACGGGAAACTCCGCGTATAGTGCGTGCGCGCCAGCACATCAGCGGCATCGGCGTCATCGGCTACCGCATAGCTGTGGGTGAAGTACATGTTGGCACCCTCGGCAAAATCGGCAAGCAGCGGATCGGCCGCACCGGCGGACGTCATGTGTACCTGGTCCCAGCCCACGTGCGGCACCTTCAGGTGGCTCGACTCCAGGCGCGTGCACGAACCGCACATAATGCCCAGGCCATCGACCCAGGGACCGCCAGCCTGCTCGGAGGCGTTGCCGTCGGCGACCACGCCCTCGTCCGCAGGCACGCCCTCGTTGCCGCGCTCAAAAAATAGCTGAAGGCCCAGGCAGATGCCGAGCAGCGGAGTTCCGGCGGCGACGGCATCGAGCACCGCGTCTGCCTCGCCGCTCTGGCGCATAAAGGCGATCGCGTCATAAAACGCGCCCACGCCCGGGATGACCAGGCCGTCGGCATTACGGATCTGCTCCGGATCGTCCGATGTGCAGGCGGCGGCACCGGCGCGCGCAAGCCCGCGCGCAACGCTCGACAAGTTGCCCTTGTGGTAGTCAACCACCACGATCTTCGGTTCGCCCACGCGACCCTCCTTTTCCCCATTCAAAACCTGTCCCTTTTTGGCAGGTTACAGTGAACCCTTGGTGCTGGGGATGCCCTGCACGCGGGGATCGAGCTCGCAGGCGTGGCGCATCGTGCGGCCCACGGCCTTAAAGGCGGCCTCGATAATGTGATGCGAGTTGCCGCCCGCCAGCTCGCGCACGTGCAGCGTGAGCTTGGCGTCGCGAGCAAAGGCGTAGAAGAACTCGACGGCCAGCTCGGTATCGAAGCTGCCCACGCGCCCGGTCGGCACGGGCAGCTCGCAGTAGGCCTGCCCGCGGCCCGAAATATCAACAGCAGCCATCACAAGTGTCTCGTCCATGGCGATCGCCGCATCGGCAAAGCGCGTAATGCCCGCCTTGTCGCCCAGCGCCTGGCAAAACGCCTCGCCCAGCACAATACCCGCGTCCTCGACGGTGTGGTGCGCATCGACCTCGACGTCGCCCACCGCGTGCACCGTCAGATCGAACAGACCATGGCGGCCAAAAGCGTTGAGCATGTGGTCGAAAAACGGCACGCCGGTCGAGATGTCGCACACGCCAGATCCGTCCAGGTCGAGCTTTACGACAATGTCGGTCTCGCCCGTCTTGCGGGTCACCTCGGCATAGCGGTCCATCTACATCTCCTCCTTCACCAGCGCGGCAAACGCGGCCAGCACCTCGTTGTTTTCCTGCGGGGTGCCCACGGTAATGCGCAGGCAGTCCGCGAGCCCCGGCGCGTAGCTAAAGTCGCGCACCAGAATCGAATACTCGTCGCGCAGACGCTCGCGCACGCGCGTGGCATGCGGCGTACGCACGAGTGCAAAGTTCGCCGCGCTCGGCCATGCCTCCACGGGCATGCCCTCGGCAGCCATCGCGCGCAGGGCGCACAGCTCGCGCTCGCGCTCGGATGCGACCTGTGCCACCACGGGCGCGTACGCATCGCGGGCACGCACGCAGGCAAGCGCCGCCGTCTGGCTCAGCACATTGACCGAATAGATCTGGCGAATCGCCGCGAACACGTCGATGACCTCGGGGGCTGCAATCACATAGCCCAGACGCGTACCGGCGGCGCCGAACGCCTTGGACAGCGTATGCAAAATCACCAGGTTGGGATGCTCGGCGATAAGCCCCTTCGCCGTGGTTGCCGCGCCAAACGAATCGTCCGCAAACTCAACGTAGGCCTCGTCGACCATCACCATGCCGGGGCACGCATCGCACAGCGCCGCGACAAAGTCGAGCGGCGCCACGTCGCCCGTGGGATTGTTGGGCGAGGTCACGATCGCTAGGCTGCATCCGGGCGCCGCCGAAAGCACGGCAGCCTGGTCGAGCTCAAAGGTCGCCGGGTCGCGCCACACGTCGCGCACCTCGGTCTGGCAGAGCGACGCAAAGAACGCATACTCGCTAAAGCACGGCGGGCAGTTGAGCAGGGTCCGCCCCGCGCCGCCAAACGCCAGCAGGTAGTTATAGAGCAGCTCGTCTCCGCCGTTGCCCACGCAGATATTCTCGCGCGTCACGCCATGCCAAGCGGCGAGCTCGTCGCGCAGGTCGTTGGACATGGGATCGGGGTAGCGGTTGAGCGGCGTGGCAGCCAGGGCGGCGTCGACCGCCTCGCGCACGCCGGCCGGTACGGGATAGGTGTTCTCGTTGGCCGAAAGGTTGATGCGCGTGGGCGTAAAGTTGGGATCGTAGGGCTCAATGCCGGCCAAGTACGGCTGGACGAGCTCCTTCATGCGGGGCGTGAGTTCGGCCATTTTAGGCCTCCTCGCCAGCCACGCCAGCGCCATCTGCGCCTGCTGCCGCCAGGTCCACGCCCTCGGCAACCGTCGCCACGGCATCGCCCGGCCAGGCGACCTTGGTCAGGTCAGCCGCGGCCAGCGACTCGGCGCTCACGGCATCCTCGCCCTTCTCCAGCACGCGGCGACGCAGGGCGGCGGAAAGCGCGTGCGCCCACAGACCCTCGGCCTCGGCCAGGCGCTGCGTAGCGGGAGCGTCGGAGAGCAGGCCCTCGGGCGTATAGCAAATGACGCTCGAGCGTTTGATGAACTCCTCCACCGAAAGCGGGTTGGAGAACATGGCCGTGCCGCCGGTCGGCAGCGTGTGATTGGGGCCGGCAACGTAATCGCCGAGCGGCTCGGAGCTCCACGCGCCCACAAAGATGGCGCCGGCGTTGCGAATGCCGCCGAGCAGGCCCATCGCGTCCTTGCAGTGCAGCTCAAGGTGCTCGGGCGCCACGGTGTTCACGGCCTCGACGGCGGCAGCCATGTCGGCGGCCACCACGATGGTGCCCTCATTGTCGAACGAGGCGCGCGTAATCTCGGCGCGTGGCGACTGCGCTACCAGAATATCGATACCCGCCTCGACCTCACGCGCAAACTGCTCGTCGCAGGTCACCAGATAGCAGGCTGCCAGTGGATCGTGCTCGGCCTGGGCCATCAGGTCGGCCGCGACCACCATGGGCTTGGCCGTGGCGTCGGCCAGCACGCAGACCTCGGAAGGACCGGCGACCATGTCGATACCCACGTCACCCGAGACAATCTGTTTGGCAGCGGCGACAAAGGCGTTGCCCGGGCCGGTGATTTTGTCGACGCGCGGAATGGTCTCGGTACCGTACGCCAGTGCGGCCACGGCCTGGGCGCCGCCCACCATATAGATCTCGTCCACGCCGCCGAGCTTTGCCGCGGCGAGCGTGTAGGGGCTGATCAGGCCGTCCTTTTGCGGCGGGGTCACCATGACCACGCGCTCAACGCCGGCGACCTTGGCGGGAATGGCGTTCATGAGCACCGTGGAGGGATACTGCGCGCGGCCGCCCGGCACATAGATGCCGGCCGCAGCAAGCGGGGTCACCTTAACGCCGAGCATCGTGCCGTCCGGGCGCGTGGTAAACCAGCTCTGCTCGACCTCACGCTGGTGGAACTCGCGAATCTGGCGTGCAGCCTTTTCGAGCGCCGCGACAAAGGCCGGATCGAGGCCTTCGAGCGCGGCATCGATCTGCTCCTGCGGCAGGCGAAAACTCTGCAGCTCAACACCGTCAAAACGCTGACAGTAATCGCGCACCGCGGCATCGCCGTTGGCGCGCACGTTTGCCACGATATCGCGGGCGGCGTCGACGATGTTTTGCGGCAGCACGCCCTTGCGATTGAGCTGATTGGTAACGAGGCGCTCGCCGGGAGCAAGCTTGATGGTCTTCATATCGGTATCCCCTATCGGTCGAGGTTATGTTCGAAAAACGAGAGGCCGGGCGGCGGCGCCAGTCGACCCGCAGCCCAGACGTTGGGGCGCCCGTGCGTGCTCGCGCTATTGTGCCGAGCCCGCAACGGGCTCAAAATGCCTGTCCTTCACGGCTACCGCCAAGCGATCGGCCAGATTGCGTACGCGCGGATCCAAGCGCGCGGCACCTGGGTTGACGAAGAAGCGGGCCGTACAGTCCATGATGCGACCGGTGATGACCAGGTCGTTGTCACGCAGCGTGGCGCCCGTGGCGGTAATGTCCACGATGCGGTCGGTCATGCCGACAATGGGACCCAGCTCGATGTTGCCGTGCAGCGAAACGATGTCGGCGTTCACGCCGCGCTCGGCATACCAGGTACTCGCGATGCGCGGGTACTTGGTTGCCACGCGAAGCGACCCACGGCGGGCATAGTTGCGCTCGGCCTGGCCGGCGCGCCACGCGGGCTCCGCCTCGATAAACGTGCACAGGCCGTAGCCCAGGTCGACCAGCTGCAGCAGGTTGAGGTCCGCCTCGATAAGCGAGTCCCAGCCGCAGATGCCGCAGTCGGCACCGCCGCAGCCCACAAAGGCGGGCGCGTCGCTGGGACGCACGATGACAAACTCGATATCGCCGACCGTGCCCTCGCCGGCCTGTGTGTCGCGGCCGCGCACGATGAGGTGACGACCGGGATCGCGCAGCTCCGAGACATCCAAGCCCACGGCCTCGAGCACGTCGAGTGTGTCGGCCTTAAGCGAGCCCTTGGGCACGGCAATGCGCAGCGGACCCTCGGCGCCACGGCCCGCGGCGTGATCGCCATCGGAAGCAGCGTCCTCGGCCGAGGTGTGCGCGGCCTCTAGACGCTCGAGCGAAAAGGCAAAGCCCGCCGCCGGCACCTCGATGCCGTCGCCAAATGCACCGGTAAAGATGGAGTCGTAGCGTCCGCCCGAACCCACCGGATCGGGCAGGCCGCCGGCATAGGCCTTAAAGACCAGACCCGTGTAGTAATCAAACGAGTTCATGATGGAGAAGTCGAAGGACAGCACCTGGGCGTCCTCGGGAGCCAGGCCCTCGACCAGGGCACGCAGCTCGCGCGTGAGCGGCGCGACAATGCCCACCGCCGCCAGAAGCGCGTCGACGCGGTCGAGTACCTCAGCGCCGCCGTGCAAGCGCGGCAGCTCGCTGATGGCAGCCTTGACGGCCTCGGGCTCGGCGCTTGCCGCCACGCGGGCATCGAGGCCCACAAAGTCGTTGGCGTGTACGCAACGCAATGCCTCGGCAGCCAGTTCGCGATCCTCACAGGCCGCGAGCAGTTCCTTAAACGGACGAACGCTGCCCGCAATAATGCGCGCATCGGGCAGCGCCAGCTTGCGCATGGCCTCCGCCACCAGCGAGACGATCTCGACATCGCCCGCGGTATCGCCCACACCGATAAGCTCAAAACCCAACTGCGTAAACTGACGCGAGCCGCCGGCATTGCGCTGGCACTCGCGAACCACCGGCGCCTCGTAGCGAAGGCGCAGCGGCAGATCGGCCGCGCGCATGCGGGTCGAAACCAAGCGCACGATCGGCAGCGTGTTGTCGGGACGGACCACCAGCAGGCGGCCGTCATCATCAAAGAGCTTAAACGGGGTGTCCGCAATGCGGCCACCCTCCTCGAGAGAGCCCTTGTCCTCGAGCAGCGGCGTCTCGACCGGCAGGTAATGATGCTCCCTAAAGCAGCCCTTCACCGTCAGCGCAATCTCCTCGCGCGCCTGAGCCTCCTCGGGCAATATGTCCCGGAATCCCCACGGTGTGGCCGTCATCTGGTGAGCCTCCTCATGCTGTGTTTCATATAGAACAGAAGACCGGCATAGCTCCGCCGGTCTTCTGGGTACTTTAGCATACTAGAGTGTTTGCGGGGAAAATCCATCGCAGCCGCTCACGCCGTATTCATTTGGAAACATAGGGCAGATCGCCGCAACCCAAACCCGCCTAGGCGCCAATCGCACGACGATACTCTGCCATTACCTGCGCATCGGCAGCTGCGGGGTCGGCGAAATAGCGCCCGTCATAGGTCTCGGCCGAAACAACTCCGCGATAGCCGCGCGCCACCAGCCTATCCAGGTCGGCGCGCATATCGCGGTCGCCGTCACCCCAGGCAAGATGCGTCGTGCCATCTGCCGCAACATCGACAAAATGCACGTGGGCGATATCTTCGCCAAGCAGATCGAAATAATCGTCGATGGTATCCCCTGCCACCGCCATAGCGCCCAAATCCAGACACGCCTTAAGTGCCGGATGATCAACTGCCTCGATCATGCGCTTCGTGTCGGCCGCCGAGTTCACGATCATCGACTCAACCGGCTGTAGGGCCTCGAGTACCAGTCGCACGCCGCGCTCTCCAGCGTGCGCGGCAATCGCACGCAGCATCGAGGCGCTGCGACCCCACGCGTCCTCGATCGGCTCGTTCAAAAATGCCCAGCCGCTCGAGACCATGACCTGCTCGGCTCCAAGTTCCGCCGCAATATCTACAACGTTCTTAAAGTACGCGAGTGTGCGGGCACGTGCCTCATTCCCGCGCGCCGCGATATTCCACGGCTTGGGGTTGTTCTGTTCGGGACAAAGCCCCACAATCCGAACCCCATACCGTTGTGACAGCTCCCGCACCTGCTCGAGCGAATCGTATCCATGGCAATCGACATACAGATGCATCGCTCCGGTCCAAAGCTCGCAACACGTGTAACCCGAGGCCGCTGCCGAAGAAAAGAATTCCTCAAGGTCAAAATAACGATGGCTGATATTCATGACGGCAAGCTGGGGATAGCCCATAATTACTCTCCAACCTAAACGAGGCCCCGTTCCATATAGGAGCGGGGCCCAATTACACAAACGTTATTTTCTCTTAGTAGTCGAACTGGTGATAGTAACGACGGTAGTTGAGGTTGTGCTTGGTGACCGTCTCGTAGTAAGCGGCAAGGCGATCGGTGATCAGCGAGGAGAGGATCCACGGAGACACGATGACGCGGAACTCGTCGTCAAGGCCGGGGATCGCGAACTCGGCGGTGTCGATGATGTTGATGTCGGTGTCGCCGGTCACGCCGCGGGTCAGGAAGGCGCGGACGCGCTCGTCGAGCTTGCGGTTCTCGTCCTCGCCCATGAACAGGAACACGGGGACGCCGGGCTCCACGAGCTCGAGGGTGCCGTGGAAGAAGTCGGCCGAGGTGATGTAGCGGGTGCGCTTCCACTG
>URYW01000049.1 GCA_900552145.1 uncultured Collinsella sp.
CGTGGGCGATGTTGGCGAACGGGCCGCCGTGGACGAACGCGGGGGTATGCTCCAGCGTCTGAACCAGGTTGGGCTTCAGTGCGTCCTTCAGCAGAGCGGCCATAGCGCCCTGAGCCTTAAGGTCGCGGGCGCGGACGGGCTCGCCGGCATAGCTGTAGCCGACAACAATCTCGCCCAGGCGCTCCTTGAGGTCATTGATGCTCGTGGACAGGCACAGGATTGCCATGACCTCGGAGGCAACAGTGATGTCGAAGCCATCCTCGCGCGGCACGCCCTGGGCCTTGCCGCCAATGCCGTCGATAACATGGCGCAGCTGACGGTCGTTCATGTCGACAACGCGCTTCCAGGTGATGCGCTTAACATCGATACCGAGCTGGTTGCCCTGCTGGATGTGGTTATCAAGCATGGCGGCCAGCAGGTTGTTGGCAGCACCGATAGCGTGGAAGTCGGCGGTAAAGTGCAGGTTGATATCCTCCATGGGGATGACCTGAGCCCAGCCGCCACCGGCAGCACCGCCCTTAACGCCAAAGACAGGGCCGAGCGAAGGCTCGCGCAGGGCCACGGCACTCTTGACGCCGCGACGACGCAGGCCATCGGCCAGACCGATGGTCGGGTTGGTCTTGCCCTCGCCCGCAGGCGTTGGGTTGATAGCGGTCACGAGGACGAGCTTGGCCTGGTGATCGGTCGGCTCGTTGAGCAGTGAATAGTCAACCTTAGCCTTGTCGAAGCCGTACGGAATCAGGTGCTTTACGTCGACGCCGGCGTTCTTGGCCACCTCGGTAATGGGCAGCGGCGTGACGGAACGTGCGATTTCGATGTCAGTAGGCATGGGCGGTCCTTTCGTTACCGAATGAGAAAAAGGCCAATTCAGCATAGCACGGGCGCGCAATAGTAAAACACCCGTAACCGATGAATGGCGATATGTTTATCCAATGCCCAGCGATAGCCTACAGACTAGCCAAAACAAAGCGCCCTAAACGGTGGGTTCAATCCCCAGGTGCTCAAAGGTGCGAAGGGTTGCCTGACGGCCCTGCGGCGTACGAATCATCAACCCGCACTGCAGCAAATAGGGCTCATAGACATCCTCGAGCGTGCCCGGGTCCTCGCCCACCGCGCTGGCAAGGGTCGTAAGTCCCACGGCACGACCGGAGAACGTCTTGGCGAGCGTCTCCAAAATGCGAATATCCATCCAGTCCAGACCGAGCTCGTCGATCTCGAAGAACTCGAGCGCCTGGCGGCAGATATCGAGCTCGATGGGGCCGTTGCCGCGCACCTGTGCGTAATCGCGCACGCGCTTGAGAAGGCGGTTGGCAAGACGTGGCGTGCCGCGCGAACGCGAGCCGATCTCGAGTGCACTGGGATGGTCGATCGTCACGCCCAGAATAGTCGCCGAGCGCGTCACAATCTGCGCGAGTTCCTCGACCGTGTAGTAATCCAGGCGATATGATTTGACAAAGCGGTCGCGCAACGGGCCGGTCAACATGCCCGAGCGGGTCGTTGCCGCTACCAGCGTAAACTTGGGGATATCCAGGCGAATCGAGCGCGCCGCCGGACCCTTGCCAATCACGATATCGAGGGCAAAGTCCTCCATCGCGGGGTACAGGACCTCCTCGACCGAACGGTTAAGGCGGTGGATCTCGTCGATAAACAGCACATCACCCGGCTGCAAGTTAGTAAGGATGGCCGCCAGGTCGCCGGTGCGCGCGATGGCCGGACCACTCGTCGTCTTGATCTGAGCGCCCAGCTCGTTGGCGATAACGGTGGCCAGCGTGGTCTTGCCCAGGCCCGGAGGACCCGAGAAGATCACGTGGTCGAGCGTCTCGCCGCGGCTCTGCGCTGCCTCGATGAGCACGCGAAGGCTCTGCTTGATATGCTCCTGACCGCAGTAGTCATCCAAGCGCTGGGGGCGCAAAGTGCGGTCGACATCGAGGTCCTCGGCCGTCAGCTCCGAGCCCACCATGCGCTCGCCGTGCGCCATGGATGCCGCCGGCGAGTTGCCGGGCGTCGCCCACAGGTCCTGAGAGTCATCGGCTTCCCACATCACGCATCCATTCCGAGTCGCTTAAGCGCCGCGCCGAGCAGATCCTCGACACGCATATCCTGCCCATCATACCCGCTCAGGGCAACATCGGTCTCCCGCGGGCTAAAGCCCATGGAAAGGAGTGCCGCACGGGCATCATCAATCGCCGAAGGAGCGGCGGCGGGAACCGGCATCGCAACCTGGCCGGGAATCACGTCGACCGGCACAAAGCCCTTATCCTTGGCTAAGGTGCTCTTGAGTTCCAGGATCAGGCGCTGAGCTGTCTTTTTGCCCACACCGGGTACCTTGGACATGCCCTTGTCGTCCTCGGCCATCACCAGCGAATACAGCTGCCCCACGGTATAGGTGGAAAGCACGGCGAGCGCCAAGCGCGGGCCAACGCCCGAGACGGACACGAGCCGGTCGAACATCGTGCGCTCATCCTTTGAGGAAAAACCGAAAAGTGTCATGGCGTCCTCGCGCACCTGCATACGCGTGTAGAGGCGGACCTCGCCGCCGGGCGTCGGCAACGTGGCCGCAGTGCTGCCCGAGATGCCGAGCTCAAAGCCAACGCCCGACACATCGACGACAGCAGAACTCATCGTGGACTCGACAAGCGTTCCGTGGAGCTGGGAAATCATCAGTATCCGGTTCCTCTCTGTTGATAGAACTCGCCACCGGTGAGGGCGCGGGTGCGGCTGAGGTTTACGTGGCATATGGCGCAAGCCAGGGCATCGGCGGCATGGTCGGGATGCGGGTCGTGGTCGAGCTGCGTGAGCGTGCGTACCATGTAGGCGACCTGCCGCTTGTCCGCGGCGCCGGTGCCCACCACAGCCTGTTTGATCTGCATGGGCGTGTACTCGCCAATCTCGAGCGCGCACTCCGAAAGCGCCACGAGCGCAGCACCGCGGGCATGCGCCGTGGGGATGGCCGAACGAACGTTGGCGCCAAAGTAGATGCTCTCGACAGCAGCCGTGTCGGGTCGATAACGCTCGACGACATCCTTGAGGTCGCGGGCGATATGCGACAGGCGCACCGCGAGCGGACTTCCGGCACTGGTCTCGATGCAGCCATAGGCACGGCAGCGAACCTCGCCACGCCGCTCCTCGATAATTCCCCAACCCGTATGAGCCAAACCGGGGTCAATGCCCAAGATAACCAAGCCAACCTCCCCTCGCCACAAGCACAACGCAAGACAAGGCCCCGCGCATCATTCACGAACGTCTGTTCTAGAATAACACAACGGGGCCAAGATGCTCAGTTGAAGTGTCGGGGTTGGAAGCGAATCCTATCCCATAGTTAGTTCTGCGAGAAAAAGGGGAACTGCCTCGGATCCACCGGCGGATGCGGCATCGGACCACCCTGGGGACTACCTTGCGAGCCGCCCTGACCGCCCATCATCTTATCGATGGCGTCCTGAACCTCGCCCTCGAACTTTTTCATTCCCTCATGCAAACGACGCTGACCGTCCTCAGAGCGCAGCTCCTCCATCTGCTCGGGCGAAATACCCAGTAGCTCGCCCAGCACGCCCATCATCTCGTTTCGCACGCGCTCGCTCGTATCCTCGTCAGCAAAACGGCGCACCTCGGCGCGCGCCAGCGAATCGACCGTCATACGCTCCTTGCCGTTAAGCCCCAGGTCGGACCACGCGAGCATATACGGCCAGGCACGCTCGGCAAACGAACGGGCCGAGACGATCGGCGCCGTCGGCAGCATGCGGCGGGCGGCCTCGCCCTGACGCACGAGCATCAGCAGCAGCGAGCAGGCCTCAGGCTTGCCAGCGGCCATCGGGATGTCGTCGAAGGGTCGGCTGCGGTCCACGTGCGCCTCGAGCGCGCCATCGACCTCACCCGGCTCAAGCCCGCCGAGCAGCTGTGCCGCGCGGTCGAGCATATCGACCGGACCATCGAGCGTCGAGAGCGCCTGCGCCAACACTCGCTCCATGCAGTCTTCCACCGCGTTGAGCGTCACGAGCTCTTGGGGCACCACGGCAGACGTGCGGTTGCGCACGCGCGCCACAAACTCAAGCGTCGACAGGTACACATCGCCAAAGGGCGCAAAGTCGCCCTGGTAACCGCCGCAAAGCGCCGGCGCCGCCAGCGCATACTCGGTTTTGGACAGCGGGCTCAGCGCCATCGCGCCCAGCTCGAGCGCCGTGTCCTCCAGCATGAGGCCCAGCGTGCGCAAGCGCAGACGCTCGGCATCGCCCGCCGACACGTCGCGATCGAGCACACGCGCCGCATCCGGTACATCGCGCTCGACAGTGCGAATGTGCAAACGCTCGGCGATGGCACGGACGGCGGCACAGCGGGCAGCCTCGGCCTCCTCCTGCGCCGGCGTAAAGATACGGTTGCGCCCCAGCACCAAGCCAATCACATTACGCGGGCCCAGAGCGTCGACGGCCAGCGCCGCCAGCAAAGACGACGGCAAGTCGCCCTCGAGTGCCACCACAGCACGCGACGTACCGTGGGCTCGGGCGTTGTCGCGCACGGCGAGCACCAGCGCCTGCCACAGCCACTCCTCGGAACGGAACTCGGGCAGTTCGTGATCCTCCAGGGCATCGAGCATCACGCCGCGCTGAATCTCCTGAACCAGCAGGCTCTCCTCAAAACACGGCGCCTGGGCCACCACGCGACCGCAGTCGTCGAGCACAAACGAACCGCCGGTATACACCGACTCGTCATAGGCACCGACCGGCACCATGCAGGCAAACCACACGCTGCGCTTGGATGCGATCTTGCGGTAGGCGCCGCTGCGAACGGCGGCAATGGCGGCAGTCTCGCGGTCGGTCATGTCAAACGCGTTGAATTGGAAATAGGCAATGAGGTCGACGCCGGTCGGCAACATCTCGAGCTCGCGGTCCAAGTCAAAAATCACGGCGATGCGCACGCCGTCCACGTCGAACACCGGCGGCGCCCAACGCGTGTCGTTGTTCTCGCCACGCTGCAGGGCAATGCTCGAACGCGCCGGCACCACATGACCGTCCTTGAGCATCATGTAGTCGAGCAGCGGCTGGCCCTCAAACGAAACCGCCGCTGGCACGATGCAGATCATGTCAAGCTCCTGGATACGCTCGGCGACACCAGTCAAACCGGCAAGCACGTCGTGCTCAAAGTCAGCAGCGCCCACCAGGCCACCGGGCATGGCGCCCATAAAGAGCGGAGCCGGAACGCACAGCACGCGCGCCCCGCGCTCGTGGGCCAGACGAGCCTGGTCCTCGATGCGGCCGCAAATGCCCTCAATATCCCCAAGGCGCATATCGATCTGTGCAAGCGCGAGCTTCATGGCTCAGCCCTTTCCGTCGTAAACCATCGAAATCGTAGTAAAAGCGCCGGCCGCATAATGCAGCCGGCGCTTGCATGTGCATATGCTAGCTATGATACCCCGAGCGGGGGCGCGCTCCTAGAATGTCGCGGACCACAGCCCGTGCAGGTTGCAGTAGGCATAGACGGTACCGGTCTTGGAGCCGCCCGCGAAAAACGTCGCGGGTTTCATGCCGGGCTCAAGGTAATGGACCTCTAAGCGGCCCTCGGCCTCAAGCGCGATCCACTCAATGTAGTGCTCGGGCAGGCTGGGGTGCTCGACCGAGCCAACGCGTGCGCGAATCACGTGACCGTCGCGCTCGGTCTCGACAACAGGCACGTGCTTCTCGTGCGCCGCGTCCTCAGTGTTTGCAGTCAGTTCCGTGCAACCGGCAGGGGTCGCAACGCCGTCGCCAAGGGCAGCGATGAGCTTGCCGTCAGGGTCCTTAAAGAATTTCGCCATGATGTTCTCCTTTGCTGATGTGCCAATGTTCTTGATGGTTCTTATGCCCAAAGGCAGACAAACCATCCACGGCATTGCAAATGAACACATAACGGATCAGGCAAGCGGTCGGGCCAAAATGCGTCGACCGTCCTGCCCATTCCAGCAGTCCCACCCCGCGCGCGGCTAGCGCCCGTCGCCGCCGAGCAGCGCCAGAACATCCTCGCGGGTAAACAGCGCCGACGAGATGCCGTCGCCGCCGAGCACGCTGTTGACCAGGTCGCGCTTGGACTCCTGCATCTGCATAATGCGTTCCTCAATCGTGTCCTTGGCGATGAGCTTGTACACGGTCACGGTATGTTGCTGGCCAATACGATGCGCACGGTCGGTCGCTTGGTCCTGCGCCGCCACGTTCCACCACGGGTCGTAGTGGATGACCACGTCGGCCGCCGTCAGGTTAAGGCCCACACCGCCCGCCTTGAGCGAGATCAAAAAGACCGGCACCTCGCCCGCCTGGAACTGTGCGACCATCTTGGCGCGGCTCTCTTTAGACGATGCGCCCGTGAGCTTGAGGAAGGCGATATCCTCCTTGGCCAGGCGCTTGCCAATGATATCGAGCATGCCCGTAAACTGGCTGAACAACAGGATGCGATGACCACCGTCGAGTGCGCCGTGCACGAGCTCCATGCACGTATCGAGTTTGGCGCTCCCCGCCTTGTAATCCTCGTAGTGTAGACGCGGGTCGCAGCAGATCTGGCGCAGCTTGGTGAGCTCGGCGAGTACCTTGAGCTTGTCTTTCTTAAACTCGGATGCCTCGCGGTGCTGCACTTGCTGGGCAATGCGGTCCTGGTTTGCCAGGTAAAGCTTGCGCTGCTCACCGGCGAGCTGAGCCACGACAGTGTCCTCGATCTTTTTGGGCAGATCGGCCACCACGTCTTCCTTGACACGGCGCAGCACAAACGGCGACACGAGTGCCTGCAGGCGAGCGGCGCTGTCGCCCTCGGAGTGCTCGACCGGACTTTCGAAGCGCTTTGCAAACGATTCACGCGTGCCCAGCAGGCCCGGCATCAAAAAGTCGAAGATGCTCCAGAGCTCGGATAGGCGGTTTTCGATGGGCGTGCCCGTCAGAGCAAAGCGCACGCCGGCAGGCAGGCGCTTGGCGGCGCGAGCCACCTGGGTGAGCGGGTTTTTAATGTACTGGGCCTCATCGAGCACCACACGGGCAAAGTTCTGCTCGACGTACTCGTCGATATCGCGCCGCATAAGGTCATACGACGTCACGACCACGTTATGCTCAGCCACGCCGGCAATCTGCACGCGGCGCTGCGCCTTGGCGCCCACGATTGCGCAAACATCGAGCGAGGGCGCAAAGCGCTCCAGCTCGGCAGTCCAGTTGTACACGAGCGAGGCCGGGCATACCACGAGCGTGGGCTTGATGTCCCCCGCCTCCACGCGCGCCAGGACATGCGCGATCATCTGGAGTGTTTTGCCCAGGCCCATGTCGTCGGCCAAGATGCCACCAAGGCCCAGGTGTTCGAGCGAGCCGAGCCACTGGTATCCGTCGACCTGGTAGCCACGCAGCGTGGCCTTGAGCGAGGCGGGTACCGTAAAGTCCATCTTGCCGAGCGTGTCCAGGCGCTCGACGGTACGGCGGAACGCAGCGTCGCGATCGGCCTCGAGCGCGGGCGTGCGCGCGAGCATGCTATCGACGAACAGGGTGCTCGATGCGGAAAGCGACACGCCGTCGAGCAGGTCGACGGCATCGACGCCCAGGTCCTTGGCGAGGCCAAACGCGGCTCGAGCGCCCTCGTCCAGGCGAATGATGTCGCCGGACGTAAGGCGCGCAAACGTTTGATGGCGCTTATAGGAGTCGAGGTAGATGGCAAGATCTGCCGCCGAAAGACCGCTCGCGCCCAGTTCAACATCGAGCAGGTTGCTCTTGACGGTGGCACGCACCGAAAGCTTGGGCGCAGGGCGCACCGAGATCTGGCGTAGGTGGTCGCTGAGCATGACCTCGCCCAGCTCGGACAGGGCAGACAGGCCCTCGGTCAGCAAGCAGAACAGGCTCTCGTCGTCGCGCTCCTCAAACGCCAGGCCGTCCTCGTAAAAGTCGAAATACAGGGCCGCCGTGTCCATAACGCGAAACTCTGCTATCTCGTCGCGCGGCGGCACGCCCGGGCGCTGTTCTTCGAAGGGGCTTCCCGGAGCACCCAGGCTAAAGAGATCTGCCGACCAGTCGCCGTAGGAAACCGTAATCTTGCAGGTCACGAGCCCGTCGGCGACACCGATTGCCATGGCAAAGCTCGGCTCGGGCGCCACGGTGTCGAGCACGGCGGGCGCGGTAAGGTCGGTGTAGTCGCGCAAAATGGGCAGCGCCATACGACAGAACTCCCCCACCTGGTCGACAGCGATATGGATCGGCGTGCGACAGGGCAGTAAGCGAGATAGGAACGGCGCCGCATGCTGGGCAAACGCTACATCGGCGCGGCGCGCACGGCGGGTGTCGACCAGATAGGCACCGTCGCCCGAAGCAAAGCAGTATGCATCGGCCGGCAGGCGGAGATCGTAGCTGCCGCCAGCCGCCGGCGCGATTTTGGCGGCAAGGAGCGGTGGGCGCTTAGACAGAGCCTCGTCCTCCCCTTCCGGAGGCATCTCAACCGCCACGTCATAGGTGCGATGCGTCGTCGTCCCCCGCGACCAGGCGGGCTCAAAAGAGATGCTCTGGCCGCGCAACAGGTCCAGCACATATACGAAGCTATGCTCGGACAGCGGCAACTGACGCTCGGCGACAAAACCGCTGCGGACAAAGTCGTACGACGCCGAACGCGAGCTTGTGATGTCATCGAGATAGGCAACTGTCGTCACGACAAGGTTGAGCAGCTTTGTCGACACGTCTTCGAAGGCTTCGGGCGTATGGACAAACGTGAGTTTCTTGCCATAAGAGAACGTGCCGCCGCGCACGTAGGCATCGGCCATGCCGTCGATGTCCTTGACCACGTAGGACACCGAACCGCAGCGAATGCGGAACTCGAGCGCCCAGCTAAAGCGGTCGGCGAACAGCGGATTGTAGTACGGCACCAACGAAGGCTCCAACGCCGCCTTGGGGGCATCGGGATCCACACTGCCAGCGAGCTTGCGGCGCATGCTCGCCAGCTCATCCATGCGTGCGTCCGAAAGATCGGAGAGCGCCGCCATGAGGCTGGGACTCGTGGGGACGGGCGCCGGAAAGGGAAAGTTGGGATTGACGGCCGGCGCTTTGAGCGCGGTGCGCGCGGGCTGTTTCGGCTGCGCCGTAAACGTGCGGACCGGCGTGCGCAAACCTTCGACGGGCTCGGCGCCACTGGCATCCAGATACGCCAGCGCCGTGGCGATGGCGTGCTTGCACATGCCGGAATAGCGGAAGGCGGCGGGGCAATCGCAGTCGTAGTCGATAACCTCGTGCTCGTCCATGTCGAGCGCCACGTGCGTCTTGTACAGGTCGCCGCGCGAGCCGCGCACCGAGCCCTCGATGTTCACGTTTTTGGAGAAGCGCGAGCCGGAGTCCTCAAACGACAGCACGGCACCGTTGAGCATGAGCGAACGCCCCTTCATAAAGGTGCCGCTCAACGCCGCCTCTTTGCGAAGCGCCTGCACAAACGTCCCCTGTGCCATCACTTCCTCCAATCTCGCGCGGACCAGCAAGGTCGCCCTTAGATCACCGTCACGCGACCCTGGTTACCCACGATGGCTTTTGCCTCTGCCAACAGCGGAATCGAGCGTGCGTTGACCTTGGCCGGCACCTCGGCACGCAGCACACGCCCGTCCACCTGCTCGATAAAGATCTCCACGCGGTCGCCGCCCGGGTTGGCGGTAAGCACCGTGGCAAGACGCGCCATATTGCCCTGGCTAAAGCGGCTGTTGGGCACCATGACCTCAAACACCTTGGGCTTGTTGTTCTCCTCATTAAGCTCCAGTGGCACGATCTCCTGCGCGATGATCTGATCGCCGCGGTCCGAGCGCTCAAGCTTGCCCTTAATGCGCACAAACGCATCGGACAGCTGCGCGCCGGTCTCGGGATCGACCTCGCCGTACAGGTACCCCTCGGCCTCCTTGTAGGTCTTGGGGAACACCACGACCGTGGCCTCGCCTTCCATGTCCTCGAGCTGCACGATGCCCATGGGGTCGCCGTTTTTGGTCACGCGCTTGGACACGCTCGAGACCATACCGGCCCACCACAGCGCCTTGCCCTCGGGAATCTCCTGGTTGATGGTACCGCCCGTGGGGTTTTGCACCTCGTAACCGGTGTCGATCTGCGAGAACGAGAAGTCGCGCGCCTTGGCTAGCGCATACTCAAACGGGCGCAACGGGTGGTCCGAGACATAGATGCCCAGAACCTCCTTCTCCTGGCTCAGCTTAAGGTGGCGGTCCCACTCCTGGCCATCCGGATCGGGCACGCTCACCTCAAAGCCCGAGCCCTCAACGTCGCCGAACATATCGAAGAACGACGTCTGGCCGCTCGCGCGATCCTTTTGGCGCTTCACGGCGGCATCGATGATATTCTCGGGGTTGTTCTTATCCACAAAGTGCATCATCTGGCGACGCGGATACCCCGTGGAGTCGAAGGCGCCTGCCTTGATGAGCGATTCGATCACGCGACGGTTGGCCTGGCTCGAGTCCACGCGCTCGACAAAGTCGTGCAGCGTCTTAAACGGGCCGCCCGCCTCGCGCTCGGCGATAATCGCCTGCGCCACGCCAGTGCCCACGCCGCGGATGCCGGCCAGACCAAAGCGCACGCCCTCCTTGGTAGCCGTGAACTCGGTACCGGACTCGTTGACATCTGGCGACAGCACGGGGATGCCGTCGTGGCGGCACGCCGAGACGTAATGAACGATCTTGTCGGTCTTGCCCGTGTAGGACGTCAGAACGGCCGCCATGTACTCGTGCGGATAGTGCGCCTTGAGCCACGCCGTCTGCATAACCAGGATGGCGTAGCCGGCGGAGTGCGACTTGTTAAAGGCGTAAGATGCGAACTCAAGAACATCGTCCCAAATCTTCTGGGCGACCTCGCGCGTGTAGTTGTTCTTGATAGCACCGTTCATCCAGTGGTCGTAGGTGGTCTCGTCCGAGCCATCCTCCCAGTGGAGCACCGTCGACGTGAGCAGCTTGATCTTTTTCTTAGCCACGGGCTTACGGATACGCGAGTCCGATTCGCCCTTGGAGAAGCCGCACATCTCGACGGAGATGAGCATAACCTGCTCCTGGTAGACCATGGTGCCGTAGGTTTCGCCCAGGATGTCGTCCAGGCGGTCGTCGTAGGAGACGGCCGGCTCCTTGCCGTTCATACGGTTGATGTAGGACGAAACCATGCCGGCGCCCAGCGGGCCCGGGCGGTACAGAGCGATCAATGCCACGACGTGCTTGTATTCGGTGGGTTTCATGTTCTTGATCGTGGCCGTCATGCCGGCGGACTCGACCTGGAAGACGCCGGCGGTGTGGCCGGAGCCCATGAGCTTATAGATCTCGGGATCGTCAAAGGGAATCTCTTCCTCTTTGATGTCGATGCCGAAGTTCTTTTTGATGTTTGCCTTGGCCTTGGAGATAACCGTCAGCGTGCGCAGGCCCAGGAAGTCCATCTTGAGCAGGCCCATGTCGGCAACGGTATGGCCCTCGTACTGGGTAATCTCGACGCCGCCCTTGGTGTCGAGCTTGGTGGGCACATGCTCGTTGACGGGGTCGCGGCAGATCAGAACGGCGCACGCGTGCACGCCCTCGCCACGGGTGAGGCCCTCAATCGAGAGCGCCGTGTCGATGATGCGGCGGGCGTCGTCGTCCTTTTTATAGGCCTCGGCAAAGTCGGGGTTAAACAGATCCTCTTTGCCGGGTTGTTTTTCGAGCACCTGCTTGAGCTTGACCTTGGGGTCGCTCGAGACCATCTTGGACAGGCGCTGGCCCATGTAGACCGGGTAGTCCAGGACGCGCGCGGCGTCGTTGATGGCCTGCTTGGCCTTAATGGTCGAGTAGGTGATGACGTGGGTGACCTTCTCGGGGCCGTAGAGCTGGCGAACGTGCTCCACGACCTCGAGGCGCCGCTCATCGTCGAAGTCCATATCGATATCGGGCATCTCGGTACGCTGCGGAGACAAGAACCTCTCGAACATCAGGCCGTTCTCGAGCGGATCGAACGCGGTGATGTTCATGGCGTAGGCGACGATAGCGCCGGCGGCCGAGCCACGGCCGGGGCCGACGCCGATGCCGTTGTCCTTAGCCCATTGCACGTACTCGGCGACGATCAAAAAGTAGGCGGCAAAGCCCTTGTCGCAGATGACCTTGTATTCGTACTCAAAGCGCTCTTTGATGTTGACGCCGCCGATCTCGCGCGTGGCCCAGTCGTCACCGTAGTGCTGGCGCAGGCCCTTCTCGCACTCGCGGCGGAACTGGCTCTCGTGCGTCTCGCCGGGATCGAGCAACGGGAAGCGCGGCAGGATGATGGAGTCCCAGTCCAGTTCCACGTAGCACTTGTCGGCAATCTCGAGCGTGTTGTCACAGGCCTCGGGGCAATACGGGAACATCGCCCGCATCTCCTCCTCGGTCTTCATATAAAACTCCGAGCCGGTCATGCGCATGCGGTTGGGGTCGTCGACCTTGGCGTTCATGCCGATGCACATGATGACGTCCTGCACGGGCGCGTCCTCGCGGCGCAGGTAGTGAAAGTCGTTGGTAGCGATGACCTTGACGCCCACCTGTTTGGCGATGTCGATGAGCGTACGGTCCATCTGCTCGTCGGTCAGGCCATTATCGGTGGTAATGCCGTGTTCCTGAATCTCGATATAGAAGTCGCCGGGATCGAAGGTGTCGCGGAAGGTTTCGGCCCACTTGATGGCGCCTTCCATGTCGCCGCGGTCGATGTATTTGGGGATGATGCCCGCGATGCAGGCGCTCGTGCAGATCATGCCCTTGGCGTGGCGGCGCAGGTTGTCGAGCGTCACGCGCGGCTTGTAGTAAAAGCCCTGCACGGCGGCCTCGGAAACCGTCTGCATCAGGTTGACATAGCCCTCCTGGTCCTTGGCCAGAAGGATCATGTGGTAGAGCTCGGGCTTGTGGTCGCGGGCAAGGGTCTCGTCCGGCGTAAAGTAGACCTCGCAGCCAAAGATGGGTTTGATGACCAGCGGCGGCTTGAGCTCGTCGATGTTGCCCTTCTCGCCCCACATGGCCATGTCCTTCACATACTGGGCATGCTCGCGCGGGTTTTCCTCGGGATCGGGCTCCACCAGCTCGTCGCGGCGGTCCTTTTCCAAGAAGGCCTTGTCGTGGCTCCAGGTTTTATACTCGGGCGTGTTGTGGTTGACGGCGTCGCAGGCCAGCGCCAGGTCGGGCACGCCATACATGTAGCCGTGGTCGGTAATGGCCACGGCAGGCATGCCAAGCTCAACAGCGCGATTGACCATATCCTGGATACGGGTTGCGCCGTCGAGCATGGAAAAGACAGTGTGATTGTGCAGATGGACGAATGCCATGTGATGAGCTCCGATGCGGGTTCGTGTTCTGACTGAACGATTTTACCCCACGGCACGGACAGCACCCGAACCTAGCCAAACCAACACGGGTAGCTAATCACCCGAACCTAGCCAAACCCACACGGGTAGCTAATTTGGGACCTTCAAAAAGGGGAATGAGGGCATCCCGATATATCGAGTATTACTGGAACCCCGGCGATGCGCGGAATGATTTGTGACGAATAGTCATGTCCATCAAGAAGGCTCGACGCTTCGGGCAGCTCGTCAATCGATATATCAATTCTTGGAGACATGTATTCCTACCATTTTCAATGAAACAACGGCGGTAATTGCTATCGCGATTGCGCCAATAACACCGAGCGCTATCTGAATGGGATATAACCCCAACACATATCCAAATACGGAGAAAAACAATGCGGAAAAGAGGGCCCTTACCATAGACGCGACGGAAAGGACCGTCGCGCGGAGATCGTCCGCTATCGCGT
>URYW01000050.1 GCA_900552145.1 uncultured Collinsella sp.
CTCACCGTACTCCTCGACCAGGGGCATGAGCTCGTTCACCCGCTCGACGATGCGGCGCTGCTCGGCGAGAGGCGGAATCGGAAGAAATAGCTCTTTTAGCACTGCTGCTTTGATTCCTTTTGCGGTCGTCCCCGTGGCATGATCCTTAACTTGAATTTGGAACAGTGGAGATAGAATTATTTGGCAGAACAGGGCATTGTCTGGACCAACTGTGCCGTAATTCTGAAGGGTAATGACACGCTGTCCACAGCTGCAACGTTTCATTTCGCATATCGCGCAATACCCCATCGGGGCTTCGGTTGTAAACAGCAAATCGCCACGGTGGGTCTCTCCGCGAGACAAGCGTGTTGCATATTCGTCTTCTGAAATATACTCCTCGCGTGTGTAATCAATATAGCCTTGGCGAATGTTGCTCGCAGTCATTAGTCGAACACCTGAAGGTGATTTGTGAGGTGTTTTACCCCTGTAATCAATGAAGTTATATACGGTTTCCAGCCTTGCCCAAGCCCACCCCTCGGGCAGCTCCTCAAACGGCACTTCGTTCGCGATGCACTTATCGCTAGTCACGCGACCCTTGGCATCCACCTTCTTCTCATAGGGGGAGCCATCGGAACCGGATTGGCTTTCAACTGTATTCGCGACAAGCGTTGTAAAATCTAGTGAGACGAGCATCCCGGTTGCTCCAGCGCTTCGATGCTCTGGTCTTTAGCGTCTTTCGTTCAGTGGGGGACTGACCGCAAGCGGCGTAAACAAGAAAGGGGACAAGCGTAAATGAAAGCAACCGAGGCGAATCTGCTCGACCTTATGGGCGTGGCGAAGATGCAGTTTGTCATTCCCGTGTACCAGCGAGTTTACTCGTGGAGTGTAAAAGAGTGCGAGGTGCTTTGGGATGACGTCATGCGAGCGGGTCGTGATGGCGTATCGCACTTCGTGGGGTCAATGCTTTATATCCCCGAGTCCGAGAGCTCTGCCACGAGCATTTCGCGCGTGCTTCTGATTGACGGACAGCAGCGCATGACGACGTTTTCGTTGATGATTGCAGCTTTGGCTGACTATTTGGAGAGCAACCCCGACAAGGCTGGCTTCCTTGGCGACCTCAAAATCTCGGCGCTGAGGAAAAATTACCTCTTTAACGATGACGACTACAACGGTCTGGCACGCTACAAGCTGGTGCTCTCGCAGGACGATAAAGAGACGCTGTTCTCCATCGTGTCTGGGGCTCCCGTGCCAGATGAAAAATCGGATCGGATTGTCGAGAACCATGCGTTCTTCCGCGAGAAGATGCGTGGTAAATCATTAGACCCGGCAAGGCTTTGGGCGGGGCTAAACCGCGTGCAGGTCATCGACACTAAGCTCACCGCTGGCGTTGATAATGCCCAGCTCATATTTGAGTCCATGAACTCCAAGGGCAAGCCGCTCACGCCCATTGACCTCATCCGTAACTACGTTCTAATGTCGCTTCCCAACGACGAACAGACCAAGCTTTATGAGGGTTATTGGCATCCACTCGAGTGCTTGTTCGGAAAAGGCGGCGAGGACGAGTTCAATGCATTTATCTGGTACTGGCTGTGGCTTAAAGTTCCCAATAGGATGCCGAAGGAGAACGAGGCCTACTACGAGTTTAAGCGCTATTTCGCCGACGACTACGATGGTGACACCGAGGGCCTGCTTAAGGAGCGGCGCGGGTATGCACATAGATACGCCAGTCTGTTCCTTGGTAAGGAGAAGGACGACGGACTGCGCCGAGTGTTCGGCAGAATCGTAAGCCTCGACGTGAAGCAGATAAGGCCCCTCTTAATGTTGCTTTATTCGGTTTACGAGGGGAATGGACTAGACCGCAATGCGTTTTTACGTATCTGCGAGACTATCGAGTCGTTTCTGTTCAGGCGAGCGGTTTGCGGCAGACTTACCACGGGCCTAAATAATTTCTTTGCCGGCATGTATCGCAATCTCGAGCAGCAGGACGATATCGAGGAGTACGTTACGGCGATGCTCCTTATCCACAGCAGCGGTATGACCGCATACTTTCCGACAGACGAGCATTTTGTCGAGGAGTTTAAGGCGCGTGACTGCTACAACCGCTTCTCTAAAAAGCGCTATTACCTGGAACGCATGGAGAACTGGCACCACCCGAAGGAGTCCATCTCAGCCGACGATTACCAGATCGAGCACATCATGCCCCAGACGATTGATGATGAGCACGGCTGGAAGGAATCGCTTGGTGAGAACTGGGAAGACGTCCACGACAGGCTGTGCACAACTTGGGAAATCTTACGCTGACGGGCTACAACCAGGAGTACTCAAACCGGTCGTTCTCGGACAAGCTCAATCTGCCTGACGTCGGATTTAAGTGCAGCCCGCTCTACCTAAACAAATCGATTGTCTCGCATGAAAAATGGGGTGAGGAAGAGATTGGGCAGCGCGCGGACGAGCTGGCGAAAGAAGCGTGCGAGATATGGAAGTATCCCGACCTTCCGGCAGACGTCGTCGACAAGTACCGTCCTTCTCGTGGGGAGCCTGACGAGGCTCCTGTCTGGACTCTGCATGAGAACCACCCCACCTTTGCCGAAGGTGGGCTCAACCAGAAGCTTTTCGATGAGGTGCGCGAGTCCGTTCTGAGTGGTAACCCTTCGTGGGAGTCCTACATAGCCAAGTACTATGTAGGCTTCAGGTCGGGCAAGCGAAAACTGCATGCCGTGTTAGAAGGTAGGACCAGCAACGGTGGCTGGATTGCCGTCGGCCTGGCAAAGAGCGTGGATGACCTAATTGATCCAGAGGACATGTGCCAGGACAAACGTACGCAGGGTGGATTTGGCCCAGGCCTACCGACCTATGTTGCTCTTCGTAATGCCGATGACATTCCCGCGGTGCTCGATCTTATAAAGCAGTGCTAGGTTAAAGGCCGGGAATCTAATTCCCGGCCCTTGCCATCTCGGAATTGCCGATGGCTTATCTGCCCACCTACACCCCCGCAATCCCGCGCGCCGCGCTCAGCAGCTCGTACTCCCTCTGGCTCCACTGGTGCAGCTCGGCCGCGTGCACGGCGTCGCGACACAGGTCCAGGAACACCTCGGCGCCCTCGCAGAAGCACTCGCGGGCAAAGGCGCCGGATCCGTCCGCAACGCACGCACCGTCGGCAAAAAGCTTCCAGCTGGCCGGCTCGCGCGAGCCGTCTCCGCGCAGCTTGATCTGCAGAACATGTGGGCCGCCAGCGGCACATGGCCCTTCTTCCAACGCCTGCACCGTAAAGCGCATCTGGAGGGACAGAGTATAAAATCCGGAAAAGTGTCGAAATAGGCACCTTAAAACTTCGGAAAAGTGTAGCTGGATGACAAAACAGCACTTAGAAGCCGGTGCTGGATGCGGGATCCTGCGGCCGCCTTCAGCTCTCGCTACTCGTCGTCTCCGTCGTTGGGGTCGCCCTTGAGGGTGTTGATGTCCAGGTACTGGTTATCGTCCTCTTTTTGCTGGGTCTCCGACTCCGCTTGGGTGGGGCCGCGGAACAGCTGGAACCCCTCAAACGCAATGACACCGAGCAGGGCAATGATAATGGCGATAAAGGCAACCTTGACTGCCTGCGGAAATTCCGAGAAACGCAGCGCCTTTTCCTCGGCGTAATAATCGGCAAAGCGCTCTTCGCCCGTGCTTTTGGTATACGCCGGCGCGGACGCGGCCTCCGGGTCATATTCCGGTGCAGGCGTGGCGGCGTACGGATCGTTGAGATAATCGCTCGATGCGGTGCCATAGTTCTCGGTCTCGATGCGACCGTTGCCAGCATAGCCATCGGAATAATCGGAATATGCCGCACCGCCCTCATAGTCCGCGGCGCTCGTGTTGGCGGCAAAAAGCGGGTTAACTGGAACGTCGAGCGCCGGCATGCCGGTAGAGGTCTCATCCAGATCGGTTGCAGCCCAGGAATCGTAGGCAACCTGATGGGCAACGGGCTCATCGAGCCTTGTGACCGGAGGCTTGCGTGCCGCAGGAACGGGCAACTGCTGGGCGTTGTACATAACGGTGCTGTCGGCCGATTTGCCCTGCGTCGCCGCAGCGAGAAATGCCGCCGTCTCGGACGGGGCGCTTGCGGGGCGGGGAGCGGTCGTGGGCGCCGAAGTGGTTGCGGGCGTAGGCGCGGGCGTCGGCGCAGATGCGGGCTTAGGCGCAAGTGCGGGATTGGGACTTGACGGGCGAGCCCCGCCGCCCATGAGTTCGTCGGCGGTCCACGGGCGATCATCCATCACGTCGTCAAGGCTCAGCGAAAACAGGTCGTCTTCACTCTCATCGAACATGCGGTGCACATGTCCACCAATTGCCGGAATCAATCCGCGACCGGTGCATGATGCCTTGCTCAACGCCATTCTGTTCCATCCTTTCGAAATACTAATGACATCGATTATATGGAACTTCCCAAGCGGCTCGGTCTTGGATTCGTGCTTTCCAGAACTCGCGCCCAAAAGGGGAGGGGCAATCCAGGCGAGTGCCTACTTGTCGCCGGCAGCAGCCTTGGCCTCATTGAGGTAGCTATAGAAGCTGTACTTGGAGATGCCAAAGAACTCGCAGGCGCGCTCGCTCGACTTGGAAATGAGGAAGGCGCCGCGACGGTCGAGGTAGCCAATGGCACGAATGCGCTCGTCTTTGGTCATGAGTGCCGCGGGCTTGCCCACAAACTGCTCGCACTCGTGCAGCAGGTCCTCGAGCAGGTCGCCGATGTTCTTGGTAATGGGCTCGGGCTCGGTATAGCCCGTGCCGCCGGTGCCGGTAAAGGCGTCGAGCGAACGCTCAAAAGCCTTCATAAGCGTAATGTCAAAGTTGATGCCCAAAATGCCGACGGGCTTGCCCTCGTCGTTGCGGATAAAGATCGTCGACGATTTGAGCAGCTTACCGTCGGTGGTTTTAGTGAGGTACGGCTCGCGGTCGTGTACATCGGTGGCGCCCTCGTGCATGGACTCAAACACGATATGGCTGGGGCCGTCACCCAGTTTGCGCCCGCTGACGTGGCCGTTTTCAATCACTACGATGGAGTGGTCCACGTCATCGGTCTCCAGATCGTGGACGACGATTTCGCAGTTGGGGCCAAATTGGAGCGCCAGGCCGTGTGCAAGGCGCTTATAAAACTCAATCTGTGCGGGGGTCATAGGTGCCTTCCTAAAAATTAGTTTGGGCTCACTGTGCCATAAACCACACATGACCGCAAACAAATCCATCAACAAGGCAATTCATGACCGTTCGGCGGCGAAAAAGTACCGATTGCGGCAACAAACAATTCGTTAGGTATACCAATCAAAAAGTGTGATAGAACATTACTAACAAACTTTTTGTTTGGCATCCACATAAAAGTTCAGTCGCATGAATGGGAATGGGCTGAAACGCGTATGCGGGGGCCGGCAAGAGAGGACTTAAGGAGTTCACCGTATGGCCGATAAGATCCAGTGGGCGAGCAACACGATGCCCAAGAGCGATGACAAGCACTTGGGAATCATGAGCCTCGACCACGTGAAGAAGGCCCGCGCCTTCCACCAGTCGTTCCCCCAATATACCGTCACTCCGCTTGCCCGCCTGGACGGCCAGGCTGCGCGCCTGGGCCTGTCCAACCTGTGCGTTAAGGACGAGAGCTATCGCTTTGGCCTCAACGCCTTTAAGGTTCTGGGCGGTTCGTTTGCCATGGCCAACTACATTGCCGACGAGACCGGCAAGGACGTTGCCGAGTGCACCTTCGATTACCTGACCTCCGATCAACTTGCCAAGGACTTTGGCCAGGCCACCTTCTTTACCGCCACCGACGGCAACCATGGCCGCGGCGTGGCATGGGCTGCCAACAAGCTGGGCCAGAAGGCCGTCGTTCACATGCCCAAGGGTTCCACTAAGCCCCGCTTCGATAACATCGCCGCCGAGGGCGCAACGGTGACCATCGAAGAGGTCAACTACGACGAGTGCGTGCGCATGGCCGCCGCCGAGGCCGATGCCTGCGAGCGCGGCGTCATCGTTCAGGACACCGCCTGGGAGGGCTACGAGAAGATCCCGTCCTGGATCATGGAGGGCTACGGCACCATGGCTTCCGAGGCTGCCGAGCAGCTGCGCGAGATGGCCATCAACCGCCCGACGCACGTCTTTGTCCAGGCTGGCGTCGGCTCGCTCGCCGGCGCCGTGGTGGGCTACTTCACCAACCTGTATCCCGATAACCCGCCGACCTTCGTTGTGGTCGAGTGCGCTCCGGCCGCCTGCCTGTACAAGGGCGCTGCCGCCGGCGACGGCGACCCGCGCATCGTGGACGGCGACATGCCCTCCATCATGGCCGGCCTGTGCTGCGGCGAGCCCAACATCCTGGGCTGGGATATCCTGCGCAACCACACCACCGCCTTCGTGTCCTGCCCCGACTGGGTCACCGCTCGCGGCATGCGCACCCTGGGCGCTCCCGAGAAGGGCGACCCGCGCGTCATTTCCGGCGAGTCCGGCGCTGTGACCACCGGCCTGGTCGAGACCCTCATGCTCGATCCCGAGTACGCCGAGCTCAAGGAGCTCATCGGCCTGGACAAGACGAGCTCCGTGCTCTGCTTCTCCACCGAGGGCGATACGGATCCCGACCAGTATCGCCGCATTGTTTGGGAAGGCGAATATCCCACTTGCTAATCGTTGGGGCGGAGTAAATAGGTATCGCTCCGCCACCTCACAGGTAGATTCCTTCGTTTGAAAGGTTATGAACAATGGCTAAAGAACTCGATTTCGACGCTATCAAGGCTGCTGCTGAGTCTCATCGTGCTGATATGACTCGCTTCCTGCGCGCTATGATCTCCCACCCCTCTGAGTCCTGCGAGGAGGGTGAGGTTGTTGCCTGCATCAAGGCCGAGATGGAGAGCCTTGGCTATGACGAGGTCAAGGTCGACGGCCTGGGCAACGTCATGGGCTTTATGGGCGAGGGCGACAAGATCATCGCCATCGACTCCCACATCGACACCGTCGGCATCGGCAACATCGAGAACTGGGACGCCGATCCCTATGAGGGCTACGAGACCGACGAGATCATCTACGGCCGCGGCGGCTCCGACCAGGAGGGCGGCATGGCTTCTGCTACCTACGCTGCCAAGATGATGAAGGACATGGGCCTCATCCCCGAGGGCTACAAGATCATGGTCGTCGGCACCGTCCAGGAAGAGGACTGCGACGGCATGTGCTGGCAGTACATCTACAACAAGGACGGCATTAAGCCCGAGTTCGTCATTTCCACCGAGCCCACCGACGGCGGCATCTATCGCGGTCACCGCGGCCGCATGGAGATCCGCGTCGACGTTCACGGCACCTCCTGCCACGGCTCCGCTCCCGACCGCGGCGACAACGCCATCTACAAGATGGCCGACATCATCGCCGACGTCCGCGCCCTCAACAACAACGGCTGCGACGAGTCGACCGACATCAAGGGCCTCGTCAAGATGCTCGACCCCAAGTACAACCCCGAGCACTTCGAGGATGCCCGCTTCCTGGGCCGCGGCACCTGCACCGTCAGCCAGATCTTCTACACCAGCCCCAGCCGCTGCGCCGTGGCCGACTCCTGCGCCATCTCCATCGACCGCCGCATGACCGCCGGCGAGACCTGGGAGTCCTGCCTGGACGAGATCCGCAACCTGCCGGCCGCCAAGAAGTACGGCGACGACGTGAAGGTCTCCATGTACATGTACGACCGTCCGTCCTGGACCGGCGAGGTCTACGAGACCGAGGCTTACTTCCCCACGTGGATCAACAAGGAGACCGCTCCGCACGTCAAGGCCCTCGTCGACGCCCACAAGGCCATGTTCGGTGACGAGCGCATCGGCTGCGAGCCCAGCATGGACAAGCGCACCGGTCGCCCGCTGTGCGACAAGTGGACCTTCTCCACGAACTGCGTTTCCATCCAGGGCCGCTACGGCATCCCCTGCGTGGGCTTTGGCCCGGGTGCCGAGTCTCAGGCTCATGCTCCCAACGAGGTCACCTACAAGGACGACCTGGTCACCGCTGCCGCCATGTATGTGGCTGCCCTGAACCTCTACGATCCGAGCCAGGCCGATGGCGACGCCACCGTGTTCCGCGCCGGTCTGACCAACAACAAGATCGATTAGTCCCATTCCTCGATTTTGTTGAGCCGGGGACAGTTTATGCCCCCGGCGCCTCCTGTTGACTTGGGGCCCGCGGTCGTTATCTCCCATGCTTCCTCAACGGTGGCGGGTCCTCGTCATGGTGCTCTGCATGTTCTAGCCACACGCGCATGCCGGAGCACATCTACTCATTGCGATCGTTTCATCTTTAGAAAGGACATTTCCATGGACGCTAAGTTTACCGAGCTCGTCGAGCAGCTGAACGGCCTCGATTTTAAGGGTATGTACGGCAGCGACTTCCTGCACACCTGGGACAAGACCACCGATGAGCTCAAGGCGCTCTACATCGTCGCCGGCGCCCTGCGCGAGCTGCGTGAGAACAACGTCTCGTCCAAGATCTTCGACTCGGGCCTGGCTGTCTCCCTGTTCCGCGACAACTCCACCCGTACGCGCTTCTCCTTCTCTAAGGCTGCCATCCTGCTCGGTCTTGAGCTGCAGGACCTGGACGAGAAGAAGTCCCAGATCGCTCACGGCGAGACCGTCCGCGAGACCGCTACCATGATCTCCTTCATGGCCGACGTCATCGGCATCCGCGACGACATGTACATCGGCAAGGGCGATGCCTACATGGCCGAGGTCTCCGAGTCCGTGCAGCAGGCCTACGAGGACGGCGTTCTGGATCACCGTCCCACGCTCATCTCCCTGCAGTCCGACTCCGATCACCCCACGCAGTCCTCTGCCGACATGCTCTACCTCATCAACGAGTTTGGCGGCCTCGAGAACCTCAAGGGCAAGAAGGTTGCCGTCACCTGGGCCTATTCGCCCTCTTACGGCAAGCCGCTGTCCTGCCCGCAGTCGCTGATCAGCCTGCTGCCCCGTTTTGGCATGGACGTCACCCTGGCCCACCCCGAGGGCTACGACCTCATGCCCGAGGTCGTCGAGCGCGCCCGCGGCTACGCCGCCGAGTCCGGCACCACCTTTAAGCAGGTCAACACCATGGCCGAGGCCTTCGAGGGCGCCGACATCGTGATCCCCAAGAGCTGGGCTCCGTTTGCCGCCATGGAGAAGCGTACCAACCTGTACGCTGAGGGCGACGACGCCGGCATCGCAGCGCTCGAGAAGGAGCTGCTCGCCCAGAACGCTACCCATCAGGACTGGTGCTCCACGACCGAGCTCATGGAGAAGACTGCCAACGGCCAGGACACCATCTTTATGCACCCGCTGCCCGCCGACATCTCCGGTGTCTCCTGCGAGCACGGCGAGGTCAACGCCGACGTCTTCGACATGCACCGCGTGGGCATGTACAAGGAGGCCAGCTACAAGCCGTACGCCATCGCTGCCATGATGTTCCTGCAGAAGGTTGCCGATCCCGCCGCTACCCTCAAGGCCCTCGACGCGCGCAACACCGCCCGTTGGCTCCAGGCCTAACGCCGGGTTGAGGGAAGCCATGTTAAGGGGTCGCTCTGCCAACCGGCGGGGTGCCCCCCCTTTTTGCATCGCGGGCGTGCAGGATAAGCGCTTTCGATGTGGATGCCCGCGGCGCGAGTTATGGGTACGATGGTTTCAGGGGGGGGGTATCACCATGAAACTTGGATGCGTCATTATGGCTTCGGGCGAGGGCAAGCGGTTTGGCTCTAACAAGATGCATGCCGTTTTCATTGGCGAGCCGCGGATTGCCCGGACCATCGCTTCGGTTCCCCGGGGCTTTGACGTCGTGGTTTCGACGCGTTGGCCCGAGGTCGCTCAGATTTGCGAGGACAAGCATTGCCCGCGCGTTCTGCACGATGGCGAGCTGCGCAGCGAAAGCATCCGTGCGGGCCTTTCGTGGGGAGTCGAACGCAACTGGAAAGGTTGCCTCTTTTTGCCGGGCGACCAGCCGCTTGTGAGCACGGACTCTTTTGAGGCCATGGTTCGCGCGTTTGACGAGCGTGGCCGCAAACATCCGGTGCGTTTGGCGTGCAACGGTGAGCCTTCGAGCCCGGTGCTCTTTCCGGCGGAACTATTCGATGCACTCATGCGTCTTGAGGGCAAGGACGGCGGGGGCTCGATTCTCAAGGACCGTACCGACGTGGTGCTGGTCGAGGCGCGTGCCTACGAGCTGTGGGATGTCGATACCGCAGAGGGACAGCGACGCATAACGGAGCATATCGCGGCCTGCTCGTATTTTGATCGCGTGGCCAACTGTATTAATCAATAAGGAGCAACATGATCATCATCAAAAACGGCGCGCTCGTGACGCCCCAGGGGCTTCGCCGCGCCGATCTTGCCATGGAGGGCGACAAGATTGTGCGGATTGCCGCGGCGATTGAGCCGGCCGAGGGCGATACCGTCGAGGACGCCGCGGGCTGCTGGGTGTTTCCCGGCTTTATCGACGGCCACACGCACATGCAGTGCTGGACTGGCATGGATTGGACAGCCGATAGCTTTGAAACCGGCACGCGTGCGGCTGCCTGCGGCGGTACGACGACCATCGTGGACTACGCGACGGCTGATCGCGGCGTGACCATGCCCGATGCCTTGGCCGAGTGGCATCGCCGTGCCGACGGAACCTGCACGGCCAACTACGCCTTTCATATGGCACTCGCCGAGTGGAATGAACGCAACCGCGCCGATCTTTCGGCTATGCGCGAGGCGGGCGTATCGTCGTTTAAGACCTACTTTGCCTACGATCATTTGCGCCTGGACGATGCCGAGACGCTCGAGGTGCTCGAGGAGCTCAAGCGTATTGGCGGCATACTGTGCGTGCATTGCGAGAACGGTACGCTGGTGAATGAGCTGCAGAAGCGCGTGTACGAGCAGGGGATTCATGGGCCCGAGGGGCATGCGCTCAGCCGCCCGGACGTGTGTGAGGCCGAAGCCGTGAGCCGCCTGCTGTATCTGGCGCACCTGGCCGGCGACGCCCCAGTCAACGTGGTGCACCTTTCGACCAAGTTGGGGCTCGGGGCCATTCGTGCTGCCAAAGCGCGCGGGCAGAAGAATATCTATGTCGAGACCTGCCCCCAATATCTGATGCTTGACGACACCTGCTATCTGGAGCAGGGCGAGGACGGCTTTGCGGGCGCCAAGTACGTGATGAGCCCGCCGCTGCGCCATGCCGGTGACCGTGCGGCACTGCGCGAGGCGCTTGTGGCCGGCGAGATCGATACGATTGCGACCGATCATTGCAGCTTTAACCTGCACGGGCAAAAGGACCGCGGGCGCGACGATTTCCGCGCGATTCCCAACGGCGGGCCCGGCGTGGAGCATCGTCCCGTCGCGATTGCCACGAGCTTTGAGGGACAGCTGGGACCCGAGGACCTCTGCCGCTTGATGAGCGAGAACCCGGCGCGCGTGTTTGGCATGTACCCGCGCAAGGGCTGTCTTGCCGAGGGCGCCGATGCCGATGTGTGCGTGTGGGATCCCAAAGCGCGCTGGACAATCAGCGCCGCGACACAGCATCAGGCCGTGGACTACACGCCGCTCGAGGGCTTTGAGGCACATGGCCGCGCCAAGGCCGTGTTTGTGAACGGCGTGCTGGTGGCGCGCGATGGCGAGCCCACCGGAGCCCAACCCGGCCGCTACGTGCCCCGCTAGCAGCAAAGATGCCGTGTCCCCTCCTCAGTTGCGGTGAAATACGGACTGTTTGCGGCCGTCGGGCGGCCAAACAGTCCGTATTTCACCGCAACTGAGGAGATGGGGCCGGCTACTTGAGGCTGCTGGCGACGACGGGGCGGTCGAGAGCTGCCTCGAAGCGGTCGGCCATCGTGGGGTCGCTGAGCGTGTCGACTTGGTTGAGCATGACGCGTGCGGTGCTGAGTTTCAGCGCCTGCATCTCGGCATTGAGCACCTGGGCGACGCGCTCGGGCGTGGCGATGTCGGTGAGCTCGCAGCCGCAACGCTCGCAAAAGAGCTCGGGGCGGTGGACGGCTTCGTTGATGGGCTTGCTGAGTCCCGAGGCGCCGACGAGCCAGATGACGTTGGCCGTGCCGGCGGGAATTACCGGCTCCCAGGCGGCATGCGCCTTGAGCGGGAGTCGCTTGCTACCGTCTGCCTCGGCCAACACATAGTCAAAGCGCTGTGCCAGCCCGCCGAGTGGCTCGGCGGGGGCGGAGAGCTTGCCTGTCTCCGGGTCCAAGACGCCTGCCTGGCAGATGCCTCCGCGTGCAAGGCCCGCGCAGGCCTCGCAGGTGCAACCGGGGACATGCGAGGCGCCCGGCTTCCAAGGCGCGGCGTCCAGGCGACGATTCGACCCGTCCCATGGCACGCCGGCAACGGGAAGCATATGCGTGGTGGTGCAGAGGAGCACGCGGCCGCCAGCGCGCATGAGCTCAAGACCCAGCGTTTTGAGCAACGTCGACTTGCCGCCGCTGCCGATAATCGCGGTAATGCCCGGCTCGATCCTGAGCGCCGAGGCAAGATTGCCGCTAACCGTTTCCATCTGTTCACCGCCGTATAATACTGTGATAATAAATAATCATCAGAGTAGCGGTCGAACCGCTTTTGCTCTGCTCAAACCGTAGCACAGGGAGGTGCCCCGGGAATGCTCGTTTATGTTCGCGGCGCCGGCGATATCGCCACGGGCGTCGCCGCCCGTTTGGTGCGCGCCGGCGTGTCGGTCGTTATGGCCGATATCGCGGTTCCCACGTGCATCCGCCGCACAATCAGTTTTTGCGAGGCCATTCGCCTGGGCGAGGTCCAGGTCGAGGGCATTCGCGCTCGCTTGGCGCAGACGCCGGCAGAGGCGCTTGCAATTACCGAGGCCGGAGACGTCGCCGTCGTGGTAGACCCCCAGGCCAAGATGCTCGATGAGCTTAAACCCGCTGCCGTGGTCGACGCGATTTTGGCCAAGCGCAACCTGGGTACCACGCGCGACATGGCGCCTGCCGTCATCGCCGTGGGGCCGGGCTTTACCGCGCCGGTTGACTGCGACGCCGTGGTCGAGACCATGCGCGGGCATTTCTTGGGCCGTGTCATTACCCAAGGTTCGCCCCAGCCCAACACGGGCGTGCCGGGCATTATCGCCGGCTATGGCAAGGAGCGCGTAATCCACAGCCCCGCCGCCGGCGTGTTTCGGTCCGACCGCGCAATCGGCGACATCGTGCGCGCCGGAGACGTGATTGGCTACGCGGGCGATACGCCCATGCGCACGCAGATCGATGGCTGTCTGCGCGGGCTTTTGGCGAACGGCGTGCAGGTGACCGAGGGCTTTAAATGCGCCGATGCCGATCCGCGCGGCGATGCCAGCTATATCAACTACATTTCGGACAAGGCGACGTCGGTCGGCGGCGGCGTGCTCGAGGCACTCGCTATGCTCACCGATATCTTTAGAGGATAGAAGGCGGCAATGGAAAAGCTCGATGTTGTGAATGCGGCGCTTGTCGCCCTGCGTGCTGGCGAGACGTGCGAGCTCGTGGTCGTGGCCGGCACGGCGGGGGCGTCGCCGCGCGGCGTGGGCGCCTGGATGGTCGTCTTTGCCGACGGCAGCCAGGCGGGCACCATCGGCGGCGGCTGCAGTGAGAGTGCCGTTATGCGGCAGGCGTATTACTTGATCGGCACCGGCGCGCACAAGTGCGT
>URYW01000051.1 GCA_900552145.1 uncultured Collinsella sp.
CCGGGCAGCGGGCCGATGGTACCGATCTTAAACGAAGCGTCGCTCGAAGCGGAACCGCTGGCGCCGCCGTTGGAGGAGCAACCAGCTAGAATGGACATCGCCCCCAGACCTGCTGCGCTCGCGATAACGCTCCTGCGATTCATAACAGGGTTCAATGACTTACCGGTGAGGCTCGACATGCGGCTCTCCTCTCAAATCTCGTCGGGTTTCGGTTACCCGACAGGCCATCCTTCGCCGTGTTCGGCGTTCGCAAAATACTAGACGCTTTAGTTAAGGAAAGTGGCGATTATTTTAACTTTTCTTTGGATTTGTTCATTTATCCATAATTATGCGTATTTCTATTGTTTTATGCAGTTTAGCCACTTTATTATGTAAAAGTAATGTTTCCATTCTGTTACAGGCGTCCCTGCCCTGAATAAAACAGCCTCACCGGTCGTGCTTTATGCGCACTTAGGAAGCGATGTACTTGCCGTCCTGGATCACATAGGCTGTCCATGCCGTCGACACCCATTAGTGTCATGTCGTAGCTCATGTCCTTGGCGTTCTTGAGCAAAACGGACGCTGGGGTGTAATAGATCGGGGCAAAAATAAGCGTGGCTCCGACAAGGAAACTCCTGCGGTTAAGTACGTTGTTGATGCTAAACATGGTGTCCCCCTTTTTTCGCTGGCCGCAGCGCGGCCGTCTTGCGGTACGGAGCAAACCTTATGGCGCAAACGTTGACAGTTTGTTACGGAGTTCCGTTTGTAGCGAGCATGTTTCCAATGTTTCCGCAGCGTTTCGGGGGTGCCGTTTTGTGCGACTCCTGTTGCCTGGCGAGCACGCGCCCTCGGTTCACGCTAGAATGCACTCAACCTTTAAGCGGTTAATCCATCCATAAGATGCACGAAGGAGCTATCTATGAGCGAACCCCTGCGCACCGTGAACGTCGGCCTCATCGGTCTGGGAACCGTCGGCGGCGGCGTGGCCCGTCTGATCAAGAGCCACCACGATGAGTACCTGGCCGCCTACGGCATCGACCTTAAGCTGACCCGCGCCTGCGCGCTTGCCTGGGAGCAGGCCGAAGCAGCCGGTATTGAGCGCGAGGCCTTTACGAGCGACTGGCACGACGTCGTCACCGACCCCGCCGTCGATATCGTCGTCGAGCTCATCGGCGGCGAGCACCCCGCGACCGAAATCTTCACCACCGCCTTCGAGAACAGCAAGCACGTCGTCTCTGCCAACAAGGCCCTGCTGGGCCGTCATGTCGAGACGCTCGCCGAGAAGGCGCGCGCGTGCGGCGTGCAGATTAAGTGCGAGGCCAGCTGCGGCGGTGGCATCCCCATTGTCAGCACGCTCGAGCACGACCTGGTGGGCAACAAGATCCTGACCATCGCCGGTATCCTTAACGGCACCACCAACTACATCCTGTCGCGCATGGACGCCGAGGGCGCCGATTACGCTGACGTGCTCGCCGACGCCCAGGCAAAGGGCTATGCCGAGGCCGACCCGTCCGCCGACGTCGACGGCTTCGACGCCGCCAGCAAGACGGCAATCCTCGCTTCCATCGGCTTTGGCACCCGCGTGACCACCGACGATGTCTACCAGCAGGGTATCCGTACCATCGGCGCCGAGGACATTGCCCAGGCCCGCGAGCTCGGCTACACCATCAAGCTGCTGGGCATCGCACGCAACACCGACGCCGGCGTCGACGTCCGCGTGCATCCCACGCTCATCCCGGCAGACCATATGCTCGCCAAGGTCAACGGCGCCATGAACGCCGTCTACGTGGTGGGTGACGCCGTGGGCGAAACCATGTTCTACGGTGCCGGCGCAGGCTCCTTCCCCACCGCAAGCGCCGTCGTGGGCGATATCCTGTCGCTCTCCGAGCAGATCAGCCGCGGCGTGGCTCCGCTGCCCGAGATTGAGCCCTATGGTCACAACCTCGCCTTTAAGCCCATGGACGAGCTCCAGACCAAGTACTATGTGCGCCTGAAGGTCGCCGACCGCGTGGGCGCCTTGTCCGAGACGGTCGACATCTTTGCCAAGCACAACATCTCGATCTCGCTCATCAACCAGGTCGAGGACGGCAAGTCGGGCGTCAGCGATGCCTGCTCGGTCATCTTCCTAACGCACCGCGCGCTCGAGAAGGACGTCCAGGCTGCCGCCGCCGAGCTTGCCAGCGTCGACTGCGTGGCCGAGGTCGCCAACGTCCTGCGCATCGAGGACGTCGAGGCCTGGACAGAAGGCGTCATGGCGAACTAGCCCAACGCTCGCCTAGCAATACGCGCCTTGAGGGCTCCCGTCCGATGTGGGACGGGAGCCCTTTTGTCTCCTGCCCCAAGCACAACGGCAGAGTACATTTGCGCGAACCGCTCATCGGTAACGCGGGCTACCGTTCACCGATATGCAGACGCGACCGATTCCGGCTACCGCTACGCTGTGCTGCGAATGTCCGCCCGCGATGAGAGGAAGCACCATGTTGCTCGAGGGCAAGAAAGCAATCATCACCGGAGGCACGCGCGGTATCGGCTATGCCATCGCCTGTCGCTTTATCGAGGAGGGCGCCGCCGTCACGGTCTTTGGCTCGCGTCAGGAGACTGCCGACGCCGCCGTTGAAAAGCTGGCCGCAGCCTATCCCGAGGCCAAGGTCTGGGGCCGCACCTGCGACCTCACCTCGCTCGAGGCCGTAACCGAGGCCTTTACCGAGGCCGCCGCCGACATGGGTGGCCTGGACACGGTCGTTAACAACGCCGGCATCTCCCAGCGCTCGCCGCTTCTGGAGTACACGGCCGAAGAGTTCGCCAAGGTCATGGACCTCAACGTCGTCGCCGTCTTTAACGGCCACCAAGCCGCTGCCAAGATTATGGCCGAGGCAGGCCACGGCGGCACCATCACCACCACGAGCTCGATGGTCGCCAAGTACGGTCAGCCCTCCGGCGTTGGCTATCCCACGTCCAAGTTCGCCGTCAACGGTATGGTCCAGTCGCTCTCGCGCGAGCTCGCCCCCATGGGCATTCGCGTCAACGCTGTCGCTCCCGGCGTGACCAAGACCGATATGGTCGCCAACCTTCCCGAAGAGGTCATCAAGCCCATCATCGCCACCATTCCGCTCGGCCGCATGGGCGAGCCCGAGGACGTCGCCAACGCCTTCGTTTTCCTAGCGAGCGACATGTCCTCCTATGTCACGGGCGCCGTGCTCCCCGTCGACGGAGCCGCCCGCTCTTAAGGGACCACAAGCCTCAGCTCCCAGCCTCAACATAGTCCAACAAAGAAGGCGCGCCGTCTGCATCAACTGCAGGCAGCGCGCCTTCTTCTGTTTGAAAGGGAAGCTGTGTCCCGGAATTCCGACTCAGACCGGGACGCAGCTTCCCTCAGGGCCATGTTTCGGAAAGAGCGCCCCGTTTTGAACGCCGATTCTGGGATACCGTTTCCGCAACGGGTCTCTCGCGGAAACTGCATCCCACTCTGAGCGCCCATTCCGGGACACAGTTTCCCAACGGCCCCCGTTTCGGAAACCACATCCCGTTCCGAGCCTTCAAAGCAGGACGCGGCTTCCCCGAGAGAGTATCGACTACTTGCCGTCGTCGTCCTGGGCTTCATCGCGCGCATAGAGCTCCAACATGCGGCGGCGGTATTCGCGCACGGCGAGCTTGGCGCGCTCCAGGCGGCGACGCTCGCGCGGAGTCAGCTCGGACGGGTCGACCTCGTCTCCATAGGTCTTATCGGCAAGCAGGTGCGCAGCGTCCACGATGCGGGCATCGATGTGGCCGCTCGCCGCCTCGGCGGAAAGACGCTCGGCAATCGTATCGAGCGTAGGCAGGCCCTCGAATACGCGACCATGGCCATGCGAAGTCAGCAGCTCATGCTCGCGCGCGAGCAAGCTCGCTAGGTCGTGGTGGGCGCGCAGGATGTCGAGCGCATCGGATGGATGCTCGGCAACCTCTGCCACGGCGGTGACCGGCGCTGCATCGACCACGCGGTAGAAGAGCTGCGCGAGCAGCGGCATCAAGAACACCGTGATGGCGCCGGCGGCGACCATAACCGATGCGACGTCTTGCGACAGCGCGCCCGCGTTGACGGCAACGCTCGTCACGGCAACGATGATCGGCAGCGCCGTGGTGCAGTACAGGGCCACGGTAATGCGACCATACGCCGACACATCGCGCGTCGCAGGACAAATGCTCATGGAAATAAGAATGGGCACGGCACGAATAATCAACAACGCCACGATAAAGCCTGCGAGCAGCCCGGGGCGCGACGCCACGGCCGTCAGGTCGATCTTTGCGCCCGATACAGTAAAGAACACCGGAATCAAAAAGCCGTAGGCCAGGCCGTCGAGCTTGGTCTCGAGCGTATGGTTGCCCTCGGGGATGATGTAGCGCAGGACAAAGCCGGCAGCAAAAGAACCCAACACGATGTCGAGATCAAAGACGGCCGAGAACGCCACGAGCGTGACCAGGATGAGCACCGTCAGACGCACGAAGGTCTGCGACGTGGTGTCAGCGCGTTCCTCGACAAACGCAAAAAAGCGGCTGCCGACGCGCTTGGAGCGGCTCGGGACCACGGCCAGCAACACGCAAACCACCGCAAACAAGCCAAGGATTACGAGCGTTTGGATGCCAGTGCGGGCAGACAGCAGCACCGACATGGCGAGCACGGGACCGAGCTCGCCCCAAGTGCCATACGCGAGAATCGAGTCGCCCACGCGCGTGCCGGCAAGCGAACGCTCGCGCATGATGGGTACGAGTGTGCCGAGCGCCGTAGAAGTGAGGGCAAGCGTCACAGCGATACCGTCGAAATGACTGACCGAGAACCACGGGGTAAAGCGCACGGCAAGCCAGGCGATACCAAATGTGACGACCCACGTCGCCAAGCCGTAGCGCCCCTCCACACCCGTGATGCTCTTGGGGTCGATCTCAAAGCCGGCAAGCAGGAACAAAAAGGCCAGGCCGAGCTCGGACACGAGCGAGACCTCGGCATCTACATGGATAATGTCGAGCATATGGGGTCCCAGCACCGCGCCGAACACGAGCAAAAAGACCGTCTCGGGAACGGGTTTCCCGGGAATCGCCGAGGCGATGAAGGGGCTTGCAAAGGCCACGAGCGCGATGATGGCGAGCGAAACAAATGCCATGTGATGCCTTTCTCTTGTTTGCGCATCACTGTAGCACCCTCGCCGTCCTCAACGCGCCACGAGCTGTCGTATCATAGTGAGGTTTACAAACATGTGGCTCAAGGCGACCGCGAGGCTTGCCCCGTAAACCGACCGCTGCCGCATACCGTACCGTACGCCCAACCGATCAGGAAGGCAGGAACCAATGGTCTCTCGTATCTACGTGGAGAAGAAACCCGGGTTCGACGTCGAGGCTCAGCAGCTCAAGGGCGAGCTGACCGAAATTCTCGGCATCAAGGGCATCGAGGCCCTGAGGATCATCAACCGCTACGACGTCGAGGGCATCGACGAGGAGCTTTTCCGCTCCTGCGTGCCGACCGTCTTTAGCGAGCCCCAGGTCGATGTGACCTACGACGAGCTCCCCGCAAGCGATGGCGCCGTCTTTGCCGTCGAATTCCTGCCTGGCCAGTTTGACCAGCGCGCCGACTCCGCCAGCGAGTGCGTGCAGCTCATCAGCCAGGGCGAGCGCCCCGCCGTGCGCTCCGCCAAGGTCTATATGATCTCGGGCGCTCTGGACGAGGCCGCCATCGATGCCATCAAGCACTACGTGGTGAACCCCGTCGAGGCGCGCATCGCCTCGCTCGACCTGCCCGAGACGCTGTACATGGAGACCCCCGCGCCCCACCCCGTCGAGGTGATCGACGGCTTCCGCGAGCTCGACGAGGCCGGCCTTGCCGCCTTTATCGCCGATCGCGGCCTTGCCATGGACGAGGCGGACATCGCCTTCTGCCAGCAGTACTTCCGCGATGAGGACCGCGACCCCACCATCACCGAGATCCGCGTGATCGACACCTACTGGTCCGACCACTGCCGCCACACCACCTTCGGCACCGTCCTGGACGACGTGACGATCGACGACGCCGTGGTGCAGCAAGCCTTCGACCGCTACATGGAGATGCGCCACGAACTCGGCCGCGACGCCAAGCCCGTCTGCCTCATGGACATGGGCACCATCGGTGCCAAGTACCTTAAGAAGACCGGCGTCATGACCGATGTCGATGAGTCCGAGGAGATCAACGCCTGCACCGTCAAGGTGAAGGTCGATGTCGATGGCGAGGACCAGGACTGGCTATTCCTCTTTAAGAACGAGACCCACAACCACCCGACCGAGATCGAGCCCTTCGGCGGTGCCGCCACCTGCGTGGGCGGCGCTATCCGTGACCCGCTCTCGGGCCGCAGCTATGTGTACCAGGCCATGCGTGTCACCGGCGCCGGCGACCCCACCGTCCCGGTTTCCGAGACGCTCGAGGGCAAGCTGCCGCAGCGCAAGCTCGTGACCACTGCCGCCGCCGGCTACTCCAGCTACGGCAACCAGATCGGCCTTGCCACCGGTCAGGTCAACGAACTCTATCACCCCGGTTACGTGGCCAAGCGCATGGAGGTTGGCGCCGTCGTGGGCGCTACCCCGGCAAACCACGTTCGTCGCGAGTGCCCCGCCCCCACCGACAAGATCATCCTGCTGGGCGGCCGCACCGGCCGTGATGGCATCGGTGGCGCCACCGGCTCCTCCAAGACCCAGAACACCGAGTCCATCGAGACCTCGGGTGCCGAGGTCCAGAAGGGCAACGCCCCGGTCGAGCGCAAGCTGCAGCGCCTGTTCCGCCGCGGCGATGCCTGCCGTCTGATCAAGCGCTGCAACGACTTTGGCGCCGGCGGTGTCTCGGTCGCCGTGGGCGAGCTTGCCGACGGCCTGTATGTCGACCTTGATACCGTGACCAAGAAGTACGACGGCCTGGACGGCACCGAGCTCGCTATCTCCGAGTCCCAGGAGCGCATGGCTTGCGCCGTCGCCGACGGTGACGTCGAGGAGTTCATGGGCTACGCCGCCGAGGAAAACCTGGAGGCTACCGTTATCGCCGAGGTTACCGCCGAGCCGCGCATGCGCATGGCCTGGAACGGCGTCGCCATCGTCGACCTGTCCCGCGAGTTCCTCAACTCCAACGGCGCACCCAAGCACCAGGTCGCCCACGTGTGCGCCCGTAGCGTGTGGCAGCCCAGCTGGGCCGGCACCACGCTCGCCGAGCGCATGACCTCGCTCGTCACCGACCTCAACGTCGCTTCCAACAAGGGTCTTTCCGAGCGCTTCGACTCCACCATCGGCGCCGCGACCGTGCTCATGCCCTTTGGCGGCAAGACGCAGCTCACCCCCAGCTCGGCCATGGTCGCCAAGTTCCCCGTGGACGGCGAGACCACCACGGCGAGTGCCATGGCATGGGGCTTCAACCCCTATCTGATGGAGGCCGACCAGTTTGCGGGCGCCTACCTGTCCGTGGTCGAGTCCATTGCCAAGCTCGTTGCCGCCGGCTTTGAGCACAAGCGCGCCTATCTCTCCTTCCAGGAGTACTTCGAGCGTCTGCGCACCGAGGCCGAGCGCTGGGGCAAGCCCACGGCAGCCGTCTTGGGCGCCCTCATGGCCCAAGTCGACCTGGGTGCCGGCGCCATCGGTGGCAAGGATTCCATGAGCGGCTCGATTGCGGACGCGACCGGCGAGCTCACCGATCCGCCGCCCCAGCTCAGCTTCGCTGTCGCAGTGGGCAAGGCCGCCCGCGCCGTCTCGCCCGAGTTCAAGGGCCTCACGCACCGCGTCGTCCGCATCGCCCCCGCCACCTATGGCGAGGACTACCGCCCCGACGCTCAGCAGCTGCTCGCGGCGTTTGACGCCGTCGAAGCGCTCACTGCTACCGGCAACGCCCTGGCCATCTCCACGCCCGGCTACGGCTGCGGCGCCGAGAGCCTCTTTAAGATGTGCGTCGGTAACCAGATCGGTATCGAGCTTGCCGAGGATGTAGACGTAGAGAGCCTCTTCACCCCGCTCTACGGCAGCTTTATCGTCGAGCTCGCCGAGGACGCCGAGCTGCCCGAGGTCGCCGACGGCGTTGTCGTCGAGCCCCTGGGTACCACCGTCGAGGGCTATGTCATCGACACCGGCTCCGAGGTCATCGAGCTCGCCAAGCTCCAGGAGGCCTGGGAGAGCGGCATCGAGGGCGTCTTCGCCTACCGCAGCGCCGGCGAGACCCCCGAGGTCGAGACCATCGACTTCCGCGCCAAGGATATCCACGTGTACGGCGGCGCCAAGATCGCCCGCCCGCGCGTGATCATCCCCGTGTTCCCCGGTAACAACTGCGAGTACGACAGCGCCCGCGCCTTCCGTGCCGCCGGTGCCGAGGCTGACACCTTCGTGATCAACAACCTCACGCCCGAGGCCGTCGCCGAGAGCACCCACGAGCTCGCCCGCCGTATTCGCCAGAGCCAGATCGTCATGATCCCCGGCGGCTTCTCGGGCGGCGACGAGCCCGATGGCTCCGCCAAGTTCATCACGGCGTTCTTCCGCGCTCCCGAGGTCACCGAGGCAGTCCGCGACCTGCTCAAGGCCCGCGATGGCCTGATGCTGGGCATCTGCAACGGCTTCCAGGCCCTGATCAAGCTCGGCCTGGTGCCCTACGGCGACATCGTCGATGCCACGCCCGATGCGCCCACGTTGACGTTCAACACCATCGGTCGCCATCAGAGCCGCCTGGTGCGCACCCGCATCTCGTCCAACCTGTCCCCGTGGCTGTCGCAGTGCAGCCTGGACGACCCCTACACCGTCGCCATCAGCCACGGCGAGGGCCGCTTTGTCGCCAATGACGAAGTGCTCGCCCAGCTGATCGCCAACGGCCAGGTCGCCACGCAGTACGTGGGCGAGGACGGCAAGCCCAGCATGGATCTCTCCGTCAACCCCAACGGCTCCGCACTCGCCATCGAGGGCATCACGAGCCCCGACGGCCGCGTCCTGGGCAAGATGGGTCATGCCGAGCGCCGCGGCGACAACCTGTACCGCAACGTGCCCGAGCATGTCCCCGGCGATAAGTTCATGCCGATCTTTGAGAGCGGCGTGGCCTACTTCGCCTAAACCTTTCCCATCGGGTACAATCCCTTCGGGTAACAACACCCGCCACCGACACATCCGGTGGCGGGTTCTTTTTTTGCTTCGCGCATGTAGGAAGGACATCATGGAAAGCCGCAAGCCGTATCTCGCCACCCTGCCCGGACTCATCCTGGGCTGTCTTGTTTGCTGTGCACTCTGGGGATCGGCCTTTCCCTGCATCAAGATCGGCTACGCACTCTTTGGTATCCCGGCGCACGATAGCGCTTCGCAGCTGCTCTTTGCAGGTTTACGCTTTACGCTTGCCGGCGTCCTGGTTATCGTTGGGATGAGCGCGGCCCAACGCCGCCCCCTCGTACCGCAAGCGCGCGACATCAAGCCCATCTTTGTCTTGTCGCTCTTCCAGACTATCGGGCAGTACTTCTTTTTCTACCTGGGACTCTCGCGCGCCAGTGCCATGTCGAGCTCCATCATCGAGGCCAGCGCCAACTTCCTCGCAATCCTCTTTGCCGCCCTGGCATTTCGCACCGAGAAGCTCAATACGGCCAAGGTGCTTGGCTGCGTGTTGGGCTTTGCCGGCGTCGCGCTTGTCAACCTTTCGGGCGCAGATGGCACCTTTGGCTTCACGCTCGATGGCGAGGGCTTTATCCTAGCCTCCACTGTCGCGGGCGCTCTTTCGACCTGCCTGATCGGCATCTTCTCGCGCAAGCACGACGGTGTTTTGCTTGCCGGCTGGCAGTTTTTAGTCGGCGGCCTGGTCCTCACCGCCATCGGCTTTTTGATGGGCGGCACATTGTCCCCCACCGAAGTCGCCCCCGCCATCGCGCTCATCATCTACATGGCGCTTATCTCCGCCGTCGCGTACTCGCTGTGGTCCCGCCTGCTCGCCGTCAACCCCGTCAGCCGCGTGTCGGTCTTTGGCTTTATGAACCCGGTCTTTGGCGTGCTGTTGAGCGCACTGCTGCTCGGCGAGGGCGCTGGCACGAGCCCCGTTACCGTCATCGTTGCCCTGTTGTTGGTCTGCGGCGGTATCATCATCGTCAACAAACCCAAAAAAGCCTAGCGAGCTCACCTTTTTAGGGAGGGCATTCGCATACTTTAGCTTAATGGAGCACACTGGTTCTCGTTGATTTCGTACCGAGTCGCGGCGGCAGACGCCCGTCTTGCCGCACCGCGCCTGGGCATTATGGCCGGTGGCCCCCCACAAACGCAAAAAGGGCGCACGACCATCGCAACGGTCGTGCGCCCTTTTTTCTAGCATATCTGGGCGCCGGCTTTCTTTTTCTCGGCCTTGACGCGGTAGAGTTCCGCGTCGGCAGCGCGAAGCAAGTCTTGCCAGGTATCGACGCCATCACCAACCCGTGCGTAGCCGATGGACATCCGCAACAGATACGGAACCTCGGCGCGCGCGAGCTCGTCGTTAATCGCCGAACACAGGTCTATGATGTCCTGTTCCGCCGCTGCCTTTTGGAGCACCACGAACTCATCGCCACCGTAGCGTGCGATAAAGCCACCAGACGCCGAGCAGACCTCTTTGAGCGCAGCGGATATAACCTGAAGAGCATGGTCGCCCTCCACATGTCCATAGCGATCGTTAATCTGCTTAAAGCCGTCGGCGTCCATCATGAGCAGATACACATCTTCGGCCTGATCCACATTTGAGAAGAGCGACAGGATATAGGTCTCAAAACGGTTGCGATTGTTGAGGCCAGTCAACGGGTCGGTCGAGATGAGCTGCTCCTGGCAGATAATGTAGAGCAGCAACATGCTAATCATTATGCCGACACAAAGGCCAGGCACCGAGTATACGATCTGAAAGGTACCGCCCACCAGGGCCGGAATGGCGAAAAATGCCAAGGTTCGATAGATGGCCTTCGTCTGCAGGCTCTCGACCCTGCGAGATTGCACAAACGCATGCAGGGACGTATGTATAACGTAACAGTAGCTGACAATGGGCTGGATCATATAGGCAAAGCCGCGACGATACACGCCCTGCGAATCGATATAGAACAAGGCGTGCGTCCAGTAACTGGTAAAAGCCAGCACGACCACCAGAGCCGTAGGCAACGTTACAAGCACCACCCTATAGCGCGAGGTCACAAGGCGAGAGCCCTGCATCGTCTCGGAATAGATAAACCAAATGAGACACGCGATGGCAAAGAGCGAAAACGAAACCGCGTTGGAAATCCAGTTGGCAGCAATACCCAACGTGCCGTCCGCACCATCCGAAAGCGTCCAGATCATATCGAATAATATGTACGCGGCAGAGGTGTAGCCAAGCATGCTAAACAATAGCTGCAGGGTGCTCGAGAACAAGGAGCGACGACTTCGCGCGGCAAGCCCGATAAGAACAATCATGCATAGCAGGAATATCTCAATCTTGAGTGCCTTAACCACTAGACGCCATCCCTTCAATATCCGAATGGTCAGAATCGCCCAATTCGAATCAGGGCAATAAACACCCCTTTACTCCGCAGGGGTAAAGGGAATCATAGCAAAGCGCCCGAACATCACTGCAAAACAGTTTCTGTTCGGGCGCTCGGACGGCGCGAATTGCACGCCGGAATCAATTATCGGTAACGGCCGTTACTCGCCATCGATGTCGGTCGCGACGGCCTCCTCGATGGCCTCGACACCGGCAGGCGACAGGTCCTCCTTGCCCTGGCAGAACTTCTTGTCGACCCAGCCGGTCAGAATCGGAGCCATGATTGCCGTGATGATAACGGCAGTGGCGATCTGGGCGTACGCGGTGGGCGCAAGCTCGGCATAGCGCGGCGCGACCTCGGCGAGAGCAACCGGCGTGGTCATAGCCGTGCCGGCGATGGTGGAACAAGCCACGGCGGCCTTGCCGTTACCACCGCACAGGCGCTCGAACGCAAAGGTGATGGGACCGACGACAGACAGCGTGACAAGGCCCAGCAAGATGCCGGAAATACCGCCGGTGATAAAGCTCGACAGGCTCATGGACGCACCAAGCTGAAATCCGATGACGGCAATCGCGGGATTAGCACCGGGAACCAGCAGGTTCTTGATAAACGGGAACAGGTTGCCCAGAACCATGCCGATAACGAGCGGCAAAATGGAGCCGATGATGGCACCGACAGGGATGTTGGCGAGGCCAGAAACACCGAGGATGATCATCGTGACGGCGGGGCCGGCCGTAAAGAACAGGATACCGACGGCGCCCCGCTCGGACTCATCGCCGAACTCGCCCATGATGCCCGTATAGAGCGCCATGTTGCAAAACGTGATGCCGCCGATGATAGACACGGAGCTCAGACCCAGGAAGTTGTCGTTAAAGAAATATGCCACGCCTAGGCCGAGAGCCGCT
>URYW01000052.1 GCA_900552145.1 uncultured Collinsella sp.
GCGCGGAGGCATGCGCGCGGCGGTAGATGCCCGTGCGGAACACCTGCGGCGTCTGCGCGTTCCAGAACACGCTGCGGTCGGGCGTGCCGACGATGACGCCGTCCTCGACGACCTTGAGCGTGTCGATGGCGGGATGCGCGACGACGGCGCCGTCGGCATCGAAGTTGCCCTTGAGGGTGTTGATCTCGCCGTTATGGATGATATAACGGTTGGGGTGCGCGCGTTCCCAGCTGGGCGTGGTGTTGGTGGAGTAGCGCGAGTGGACGAGCGCCACGGCCGTCTTGACGGCGGCGTCGTTGAGATCGATGAAGAAGCGGCGCATCTGCGTGGCGACCAGCATACCCTTGTACACGATGGTGCGCGAGCTCATGGAGCACACATAGAAGATCTTGTCGCGCAGGGCAAACTCAACGTCGGCCTTCTTCTCGATGGTGCGGCGGCACACGTACAGACGACGCTCGAAGGCATCGCCGGCGGGCGTGTCGTCCGGACGGCCCAGGAAGGCCTGCAAGATGGTGGGCATGCAGGCGCGGGCCGTCTCGCCCAAATCGTGCGGGTCGACCGGCACCTCGCGCCAAAAAAGCAGCGGCACGCCGGCCTCGGCGCAGCCCTCCTCAAACACGCGACGGGCATCCTCTACGCCCTTGTCGTCCTGCGGGAAGAACAGCATGGCCACGCCATAGTCGCCCTCTGCCGGCAGAATCTGGCCGCACTTTTGAGCCTCTTTGCGGAAAAAGTGATGCGGAACCTGAAACAGGATGCCGGCGCCGTCGCCGGTGTTCTTCTCAAGTCCCGTGCCGCCGCGGTGCTCCAAGTTGACCAGAATGGACAGCGCATCGTCCAGAATCTGGTGATGGCGCTCACCGTTGATATCGGCAAGCGCGCCGATGCCACACGCATCGTGATCGAATTCGGGGCGATAAAGGCCCTGCTGCTGAGCGGAATCTGCCTGCATCGCGATCCTCCCCTAAATATTAGACAATCAGTTGAATAGGCATACTAGGAGCATCACCGGCCCGTTGTGTTTCCCGCCCGTTTCGAAACAATCGCGTAACGCACGCCCTACGAGTGGACACCGCCGACCTCAAGGACGACAACAAGGGCCCCAAGTTCGGCCTGTAAGCTCACCGCTTCAAACATCTCAATCTGTAACAGGAAGACCCAATTTTGGCGCCTAGATGTTACAGATTGAGATGTTTTCGAGAGACAGTTCCGAATGTCTCGATCTGTAACACGAAGGGCCGGTTTTTGCAGCTAACTGTTACAGATCGAGATTTTCCATAGGACCATTTCTTCCTGTCTCGATCTGTAACACCTAGGTCCAATTTCCATCCCTAGTTGTTACAGATCAAGACATTTCGGCAACTCCTTTCCCCATCCTATTCAAATACAACATTTTTGTTAGTCTCGGTTAACCTTTAAGCCTAAAACGGGTACCCTTTACGGCGTCAAACAAACGGCACGCGCGCCGTGCCAGATCAAGGAGGCCCCCATGGCACGCCAGAAAGACCAACAGACGATGCAACTTGTCCTTATCCGTCACGGAGAATCCGAGTGGAACAAACTCAACCTGTTCACCGGCTGGACCGATGTTGAGCTCACCGACACGGGCCGCGAAGAAGCCGCCGCAGGCGGTCGAGCCCTCAAAGAAGCCGGTTTCGACTTTGACGTCTGCTACACCTCGCGCCTCAAGCGGGCAATCCATACCCTCAACATCGTGCTCGCCCAGATGGACCGCGAATGGCTGCCCGTCATCAAGTCCTGGAAGCTCAACGAGCGCCACTACGGCGCGCTGCAGGGTCTCAACAAGGCCGATGCCGCGGCGGAGCACGGCGACGAGCAGGTACTCATCTGGCGCCGTTCCTTCGATGTCTGCCCGCCGGCGCTCGAGCCGGGCGACGAGCGCGACCCCCACACCCAGGAGCAATACCGCGATGTCGCGCCCGATCAGCTGCCCTACACCGAGTGCCTCAAGGACACCATCGCCCGCGCCTGGCCCTACTTTGAGGACGAGATTCGCCCGCAGATGCTCGCCGGCAAGCGCGTGCTCATCGCCGCGCACGGTAACTCTCTGCGCTCGCTCGTCATGAAGTTTGAGCACCTCACGCCCGAGGAGATCGTCAAGGTCAACATCCCCACCGGCGTGCCGCTCGTCTACACCTTCGATGCCGAGTTCAACGTCCTCGATAAGCGCTACATCGGCGACCCGGCAACCATCGCCGCCAAGATCGACGCCGTGGCCAATCAGGGCAAGGCGCACAAGTAGCCCCAACCTAAATCCGACGCGTGGCGCCGCACGACCCAGATGCGACGTCACGCCGCCCATACGCAGGAGCGCACCATGCTCAACCATCTCAAACAACACTTTGGCTCCCGGCGCACCGGTGGCCACGGAGGACTCGACATCGCACGGCATATCGGCCCCGGGCTGCTCGTGACCGTCGGCTTTATCGATCCGGGCAACTGGGCCTCCAACATGGCCGCCGGCTCGCAGTTTGGCTACGCGCTGCTGTGGATCGTCACGCTGTCCACGATCATGCTGATCGTCTTGCAGCACAACGCAGCGCACCTGGGCATCGCCACGGGCGCCTGCCTTGCCGAGGCCACGACCCGCTTTCTCCCCCGCTTCGTTGGGCGCACGGTGCTCGCCAGTGCCTATCTCGCGACCATCGCCACCGCCATGGCCGAAGTCCTGGGTGGCGCGATTGCCCTTCAAATGCTCTTTGGGCTGCCCGTGCGCGCGGGCTGCGTCATCGTGGCGGCAGTATCGATGGCGATGCTCATGACGAGCTCCTACAAGCGCGCCGAGCGATGGATCATCGCCTTCGTAGGCGTGGTAGGACTCTCGTTTTTGGCTGAGCTCACGCTGGTCAAGGTCGACTGGCCGCAGGCCGCCGCAAGCTGGATCACACCCAGTATGCCCACCGGCTCGGCCGCGATTATCGTAAGTGTCCTAGGCGCGGTCGTTATGCCCCACAACCTCTTCCTGCACTCCGAAGTCATCCAATCCATGCACTTCGAAGGCCAAGGTGAGCAGGTTATCGAAGAACGCCTGCGCTACGAGCTCTTCGACACGCTCTTTTCGATGGGCGTGGGCTGGGCAATCAACTCGGCCATGGTCATCCTGGCCGCAACGACCTTCTTTGCGCACGGCATGGTCGTAGACGACCTCGCCGTCGCAGCGGCCACGCTCTCCCCCATTCTGGGCCCGGCAAGCTCGACCATCTTTGCCGTGGCGCTGCTATTTGCGGGGCTCTCGAGTAGTGTGACGGCGGGCATGGCGGCGGGCACCATCACCGCGGGCATGTTCGACGAGGAATACGACATCCACGACCGACATTCCTCGATCGGGGTGGCGGCCTGTTTCGTCGGCGCAGTGGCGGCGTGCCTGGTCGTCCCGAATCCTTTTGAGGGTCTCATTTGGAGTCAGGCGCTGCTGTCGCTTCAGCTGCCGATTACGGTCTTTGTGCTCATACGGCTCACCAGCTCAGCCCGCGTTATGGGCAAATACGCCAACTCGCGCCCGCTCAACGCGCTGCTCGTAGGGATCGGCGTCATCGTGACGATTCTCGACATCGTGCTGCTAACGGGGATGTAATTGGGATGGCGTGACTGTCCAGATATAACGTCTTAATCTGTAACACGTGAGACCGTTTTAAACCGTCAGATAAATCAAAAGGGTCCCGGCCGAGAATTCGACCGGGACCCTTGGACAGAGCTATGTTCGGCTTTCGCCGTGTGCCTGCGAGTTACTCCTCGACGAGCTCAAACTGATCGGGACCGACGCCGCACACCGGGCACACGTAGTCCTCGGGCAGCTCGGGCGTGTCGACCTCAACCTCGTAACCGCAAACGGTGCACACAAACTTATACGTCTTCTTCTCCTCAGCCATGATGTTCTCCTCTCGAACGTGACTGCTGGTGTACTTACTTATTAGTATATATTCTCAATAACATAATGCAAGTATTTTTAGAACATTTCTAGCCTTGATACGACGAGGCTTTGGGCGGCGTCTTGCCCTTTAGCACCTTGTGATAGTAGTCGTACGTCAGCGGCGTCTCGTCGCTCAGGCGCTCGGCATCCTCGACCTCGCCAATAAACAGCAGATGCGTGCCCACATCCACAGTGTCGATCAAACGGCAGCTAAACAGGGCCGCCGCGTGCTCGGGCACATAGGGCATGCCCAGAGCCGTCTCGCGGGTCTCGTATTTGGCAAACTTGTCATAATCGCTGCTGGTGCGGAACCCAAAGTTACCGATATAGAGCATGTCGGCGGTCTGATCGATCACGGTCAGCGCGAACGCTTTGGCCGATGCGATGACGCCCGAGGTGACATTGTCCTTGTTCACGGCAACCGAAATACGCGGCGGCATGGACGTCACCTGCACCGCAGTGTTGATGACGCAGCCGGCGCGCAGCCCGTCTGCCGCGGCGCTCACCACGTACAGGCCACTCGGCATGGTAAAGAACGCAGTTTTGTCCATAACGATCACTCCCCTAGCTCGGGTTGGAACCTCATGAATGTATGTACCCACAAAAAAGGCGGCACCCATAACGGACGCCGCCTTTGAGACATATGTGTCAGAACAGTAAGAAAGATAAGACGCCCGCAGTTGCGGTGAAATAGGGACTGAATAGCCCCTCAAACAGGCAAAACAGTCCGTATCTCACCGCAACTTATATAGAGCGCCTACCGGTTGCGTTCCTTGAGGGCGCGGTCGATCTCGCGTTGGACATCACGCTTGGCCATGTCCTCGCGCTTGTCGTAGAGCTTCTTGCCGCGACCCAGACCCAGCAGCAGCTTTACGCGGCCATCGGTATTAAAGTAGAGCTCCAACGGAACCAGCGCATAACCACGGTTGCGAAGTTTGCCGTCAAGAAAGTCGATCTCCTTGCGGTGCAGCAGCAGACGACGCCGACGGTCAGGATCGCGATTCCACACGCCACCATGGCTATAAGGGTGGATATGCAGGCCGACGAGCCAGCACTCCCCGCCGCGGATAAGCGCGAAGGTATCGGTGATCTGGCAGGCGCGCTCGCGAATCGACTTGACCTCGGTGCCACTCAGCTCAATACCGCACTCAAACGTCTCATCGATAAAGTACTCGTGATGTGCCGAGCGATTCTTGGAAATGAGTTTGCGCTCGCGCTTACTGGGCATCGCCGGCCTCCTTGGCGCCATCGGCGTTTGAGCCCGCAGCCTCGCGCTTTGCCTTGCGCTCGGCATTGAGCTCGGCATCGCTCTCGCGCACCAGTTTGATAATCGCCGCGCAGGCCTCCTCGCCCACCAAGTCGCGAGCACGTACCGTCAGGCGCGTCGCCTCCTGCTTGTCGCCGTCGCATGCAGCAACGGACGCGCACATAATCAGGCAGATGGCAATCTCGGCCGAAGGCGAGGTCGGCACGCCTTGCAGGGCCAGTTCACCCATCACGTGGTCGTCGCTCTCATCGGCGGCATCCGGATAGGTGGTATGGATCTTGTTGAGCAGGCGCGTCGTATGCGCATCGTTGGGCGCCAGGCGCAGCGCCAGACGCGCGCAGCCCACGGCAGCCGAAACGTTCTCGGTCTCGGGCTCCAAGAAGTACTGACCTAGATTGGCGTAAGCGCGGGCGGCGCACTTGCCATCGCTTGCACGCTCCAGCACCGAGAACGAGAGCGATGCCCATTCCTGCTTGTCCTCGAGAGCGCGGAACAGCTCGGCCAGATCCAGGCGGTAGTTGCAGTTCATGGGGTCCCAGCGCACGGCCTGCATCAAGGCGTTGCGAGCACTCACATAATCCTGCTGGCGAATGTAGGCGAACGCAATGTCAGAGTACAGACGGTCAAACGGCACCTCGACCTGCACGAGCTCGCGCGGATCCTTCTCCACGCGGCGATAGGCCAAGCGCTCAAACTTGCTATCGAAGCTAAAGTATTGACGCTTCTCCTCCGTCTTGCACTCAGCGTCGATATACTCCTCGGCGAGCTCCACCAGACGCTCCAGCAGCGGCGTCGCCGTAGCCAGGTCGCCCTGCGCCAGAAAGTTCTCGGCAAACGTGATGTCTTGAAAGCTGATGGGCAGATCCATGGCTACTCCTCGATCTGAGCGAAACACGGCAGGCGCCGTATATACGGTTAATACACAAAACCCGGGTCTCTTACGAGGCCCGGGCGTTCAATTTTGGTAGCCCGTACCAGATTCGAACTGGTGATCTCCGCCTTGAGAGGGCGGCGTCCTAAACCGCTAGACGAACGGGCCATATGTAGCAAATGCAATGGCTGGGATGGAGGGAGTCGAACCCCCATTGACGGAACCAGAATCCGCTGTCCTGCCATTAGACGACATCCCAATGACTGCATCGCTGCGCTCGGCTGTGCCTTTGCGCAAGAAAGAAATATACGGGAAGTCTCGCCGTGACGCAAGCCCCAATTTTGACTTTTTTGAAATTCAGTCAAATTGGCCTAATTTAGTCCAACCCGTGAAGGACCTGTGAAGCCAACCGCTGTACACGAAGGGCAAAACGCCGCGAGCGGTAGCCGTCAACCGTTGGCAGATTCTACCGCGAAAACGATAGCACCAGGCAACACAATCGAAGTATCAATGATCACGTAGATATCGAGGCGCCATGGACGAAGAGCTTGATTACCTATGGGAGACCCTGGGCCTCGAGATCACTGTCGACCTTTGGCCCGAACGGGACAAAATTCACCCCACGTTACGCCCCGCCATTACTGTGGTGCAGGCAAAATACCGCCGTGCATCCTTTTTGATCATGCGGATGTCATGGCACGCGGGACTCCCCGACCTTAAGCGAATCCAGGCAAGCCTCGTCGAGCTGTCCGGCATGCCGACCGTCATATCCGAGGCGCACCTGGAGCAGCGCCAGCGCGAGCGACTGCAACAGCAGCGGATTCCCTTTATCTGCCCCGGCGTTCAGGCATATCTGCCCTTTATGGACGAGGAGTACTGGAGCGGCAAGCCCAACAAACACGTAAAGGTCTACGATCCACACGAATGGGCGCAGCTGGCGGACTGACTGGGGCAGGCCCGCCGGCGGAAAGTGCGTCCCAGATCTCAAGCTCAAACTGGTCCCCACTTTCCCGTCGAGCCCTCAAACGGAAACCGTGTCCCACAATCGAAGCTCAGAATGGGACGTGCTTTCCGCAACCGGCCACTTTGGGAAAGTGCATCCCATTCTGGAAGCGAATTCCGGGTCGCACTTTCCGCAGCCGCTACAGCAACGCCTCAGCCCAAGCCGCTTCCCTAAAGCCGGGAATCGCAAAGTCGTCGCCCACCAGCAGCGGACGCTTGACCAGCATACCGTCGGTCGCCAGCAGCTCGTAGCACTCCCGATCCGTCATGCCCGCATCCACACGCGCCTTCAGGCCCAGCTCTCGATATTTCATGCCCGACGAATTAAAGAAGCGCCGCACCGGCAGCCCCGAACGAGCAATCCAGGTCGCAAGCTCATCAGCCGCGGGATTGTCCAAAACGATATCGCGGTCGATATACTCTACCCCATGTTCGTCCAGCCATGCCTTGGCCTTCTTACAGGTCGAGCACTTGGGATATTCAACAAACAGTACGGTCATGGGAATCCTCCGAATATAGATCGGCCAACGCAGGCACACGCCACACGAGGCGCCTTCGTATGATGGGCCAATTGTAGCCCACGGGTCACACGCTAAACGAACCGTACCCCGAATCCGCGTTTGATGAACGGCAGCAGCTCCATTGCCTCGGGCGTGATATGGCCCGCAACGTTCATGCGCTCGTCACCGGGAAGATCGACCCGCGCAATCTCAAGCTCGCCTTCGTAGCGCCCATATCCGCTATTGCTCACAGCGATCGACCCAGCCTTTCGCGGCAGGCCGGCTCCGGCATCCGTCGGCACGGAATCCGGCTTATGCGTCGTACGTGACTCCTGAGACCTAAAGATGAGAACGCTCGAGTCGGGCCGGTCGTGATGAATCTGCCCGCGCACATAGGCATAACCGGGCTCAAGCTCACATTGCAGGTCCACGTATCCGGCGGAAACTTGAGCAAACTGCGCCCAGCCCGCATCGGATAGATCGGGGTCGCCGACCAACACAATGTCGCAATCGGCGCCATGTGCAAGCTCAAGCATATTGAGAGCAACCTTTGACGCGCGACCGCGCTGCGCCTCGACCGTCGGCAGTCCCTCGAATACCGGCCCGCGAACGTTAGCATCACCCGGCACAAAAGCCATGATTTCGAATCCAAGCGCCGCAAGACGAAGATTCGTCCGAGCAACATCTTCAAGAGCTAAACCGGTATAAGGCTTGGGGTAAAAATTGTGGCAGGCGGCAAAACGAGTCACATCGGCACCGGCCTCACGCCACGATGCGATTTCATCAGAACTCACCGTCGATGCATTGACCACAATGTGAAATACACCGGACAGCTCCGCGACCCGCTGGGCGCTAAAGCCATAGTCCAAACGAAGGTATTCCAACCCCAGATCGCGCAGGTCCTCGATGCGCTCAAGCCCGAGCAAATCGCACGTGCGAGGCCCCACATCGGCAATGAGCGCAATGCCGCGGGCGGAAAGCAGCGACAGCACATGACGGACCTTATCGGCATACGCCGCTCCCCCATCCTCGGGAATATGCAGCGAGGTGAACGCATAGCGCGCACCCGCCGCGGCACCACGCTCAATCGTCCGCTCAATATCCTGCAGAGGGCTGGAAAGATAAATTGAAATACCCGTTTTCACGCTTTAACGCTCCTTTAAAAAAGGCCGGCGGAGCAGCTAGCCCCGCCGGCACAACCATAACATCAAGAAATCTGCCGCGCGCCGCGAACCCCGAGCAACACGGCTCGCGATATCAAACTACTCGCCAAAGAACTCGTTGATCTTCTGCTCGTCGACGCCAAAGAACCACGTCAGGACAAAGCCGGCGGCATAGGCAAGCAGCATAGCGGCAACGTAGCCGAGCTGCTGGCCAGGAACGACGATCAGCAGGCCAAACAGACCGGAAACACCCTGAGAAACCGTGCCGATGTGAAGCAGCGCCGCGAGCGCGCCGCCAAATCCGGCACCCAGGCAGGCCGTCACAAACGGACGAACGAGCGGCAGCGTAACAGCATACATCAGAGGCTCTCCCACACCCAGGATTCCAACGGGAATGGACTCTGCGACGTACTTCTTGAGCTTGGCGTTCTTGGTCTTAAAGTACAGCGCCAAACCGGCACCGACCTGGCCGCCGCCAGCCATCATAAGGATGGGAAGCAGGTAATTGATACCCTTGGTAGCGCCGTCGGGATCGTTGAGCATAGCGTGGATCGGCGTGAGCGCCTGATGCAGGCCGACGGAAACCAGCGGCAAGAAGCCTGCCGACAGGATATAGCCGCCCAGGACGCCCAGCTTCTCGAAGATAAAGGTCAAAACGCTAAAGATGGCAGTCGTCAGCCATGCGCCAACCGGCTGGATGACGAGCAGCAGAGCATAGGCGCCGATGATGAGCACCAGCAGCGGAGACAAGAACGTGTCGAGTGCGTTGGGCATAACCTTGCGAATCTGACGCTCCATCCAGGCAAAAAATGCGCCAGCGATGAGAGCCGCGATCATGCCGCCCGCTGCGGGGTTGTACTGCGCATTGGTGAGCGGCAGCAGAATGGCAGTGGCAGGATCAGCCGCGCCAGGCGCAAGCAGGGGCATGGCACTGTTGGCGATACACATCATGCCGGCGATGCCGCCCAGCGCAGCGGAGCCACCAAACTCACGTGCCGCGTTATAGCCCACCAAGATGGGCAGATAGGCAAACAGGGCCCAGCCCATGGAACGAATGCCCTGGTACCACCACTCGCCTGCAAGCGCGCCTGCCGTCGAGACGTTAATGACGTTGCAGATACCGTTGATGAGGCCAGCCGCAATGATGCCGGGAAGCAGGGCGACGAAGACATTGGAAATCTTCTTGAGGAAGGCCTGAACCGGCTTGGACTCGTACTTGGCTTTCTGCGCGGCCTTGTTTGTGGCCGCAGCGTCAACCACGCTCTCGTCGGCAACGCCTTTCGCAAGGCCGGTGAGCTTGGAGAACTCCTCGAGCACCTTATTCACCTTGCCCGGACCCAGCACGATCTGCATCGTGTCGTCCTCGACCAGGCCCATCACGCCGTCGAGCGCCTTAATACCCTCCGTGTCGACGTTGCCCGTGTCTTTGACGGTCACGCGCAGGCGCGTCATGCACGCCGCGTTTGCGAGCACGTTGTCTTTACCGCCCAAAAGGTCCAGCAGCTTTTGAGCCAGCTCTTTGTTCGTCATAACTCCTCCTTGTATTGGGTATCTCGTCTAGATGTCATATCAGCTCACGCCGTGCACCTATTGGACATCGGCATTGCTCTTCTCATGGCCACTCACCGCAGTACGGACATGGCCGTGCGCCCGTTCAAGAGCTACCGCAGCCTGCTCGGCATCGCAGTCCAGCAGCACCGAGACAATAGCGGTTTTTACATGGCCGCCGGCATCTGCAAGCGCCTGAACAGCGCGCTCGCGCGTGCAGCCGGTCGCCTCCATCACGATGTTCTGGCCGCGCACCACCAACTTCTCGTTCGTCTGCTGCACATCGACCATCAGGTTTTGGTATACCTTGCCGATCTTGACCATGGCACCGGTCGAAATCATGTTGAGAATGAGCTTTTGAACTGTTCCCGCCTTGAGCCTCGTTGAGCCGGTCAGCACCTCGGGACCGGGCACGGGCTCAATGGCAAGATCTGCGCTCTCCCCGATCTTCGACCCTTGGTTGCAGGCAATTGCAATGGTCTTGCACCCAGTTGCCTTGGCGTACGCAAGGCCGCCCACCACATAAGGAGTACGACCGCTTGCCGCCAGGCCAACGACAAGATCCTTGTCCGAGAGTCCACGCTCCCGCAGGTCGCTCGCGCCAAGCTCCTCGCTGTCTTCGGCACCTTCGACAGCCTTGATAAACGCCGTCTCGCCTCCGGCAATGAGCCCGACAATCAGGTCGGGTGACACGCCAAACGTGGGCGGACACTCCGAAGCGTCGAGTACGCCCAGACGACCGCTGGTGCCTGCGCCCATGTAAAAGACGCGCCCGCCGCGCTCGAGTGCCTCAGCAGCCCAGTCGATTGCTGTGGCAACCTGGGGCAACACTTTCGTGACCGACTGGACGGCACGAAGATCCTCATCGTTCATCGTCGTGACGATTTGCAGCGATGTCATCGTTTCGAGGTCCATTGACCTTTGATTACGCTGTTCGGTCGTGAATTTTGTTAAATCGAGCATTTCATTCACCTCATCTTTCCTGTTTCTCGATGTAGTTTTGCTTAATGACATGCGTCGCCCGTTCGTAGTCACTGGCAACGTAAGCAGCGTACAGGGCATCGACAACCATAAGCTGGGCCATACGCGAAGCCATGGCACCGCTGCGGACCAAGGGTTCACTCGCAGCGACGCCGAGCACGGCATCGGCCATGGTGGCAAGCTTGGATGATCCATCTACTTTGGTAACGGCCACGACGGGACAGTTGTGACGTTGAGCCTCGGCGGTGCAGTCCAGCACCTCTTGCGTCAAGCCCGAGTAGCTAAAGGCGATTGCCATATCGCCCTCATGCATGTTCTTGGCACACAAGAGCTGATCATGCCAGTCGTCGTACAGATGGCACTCTTTGTCGACACGCATGAGCTTTTGCGCCAGATCGTGCGCGACCAAACGAGAGGCACCAATACCGAACAGATTGACCGCACGTGCCCGCTTAAGACGGGCCGCGCATCGCTCCAAGACGGTGTAATCGAGCGTTCGCGCCGTCGCCTCGATCGTACGCACGTTGCTTTTCATCACCTTCCCCACGATACGTTCGACGCTGTCATCCATGGAGATGTCCTCGAGGGCTACGTCTTTCTTGTCACCTAAGAGCGCCAGCTCGGCAATCAGTTCGCGCTGGAACTCCTTGTAGCCCGCAAAACCCAAACGCTTGCAAAAGCGCAAAATGCTCGAGGGCGAGGAGAACGTGACATCGGCAAGACCGCGGACGGACAGCCCGACCACCTCGTGCGGATGAGCGCTTACATATGCGATGACATTGCGTTCCGCCGGGCTCGCGCTGAGCTCACGCTCGCGAAGCCGCAAAAGCAATCCGTTTGCCATCTCAAACACCTCCGTTGAGAAGAATTAAAGACCAACGAACGATTCGTACCGGATACAAACAGCTTTTGCGGTACATTGTGCCGCATCGTGGCGCACAAAGGGCGAGCGTTCTACCGCTCGCCCCTCAAATCCGACCGCTCG
>URYW01000053.1 GCA_900552145.1 uncultured Collinsella sp.
TGTCGTGGAACTTCGCACACCTGCCCCATATGCTCATAGCCGGCGGCACTGGCGGCGGCAAGTCCACGTTCATCTACTACCTGATAGCCGAGTTCCTGCGTCTGGGCAACGGTAACGGGTTCGCGGGCGAGGTCTACATATGCGACCCGAAAAACGCCGAGCTGGCTTCGCTCTCGCATGTCATAGGCTCCGACCGCGTAGGCGTTTCACCCGCCCAGATTGCCAAGGTCGTGCGCCTTTGCAGGGAGGAAATGGATAGGCGCTACGAGTACATGCAAGACCCCGAGCGTTTCCGTTTCGGTGCCAACGCCTTTACCTACGGGCTTAACCCCGTGTTCCTGATATTCGATGAGGTCGCGGCGTTCAAGGCTGGCGCGGACAAAAAGACGTTTGCCGAGGTCTGGGACAACCTGACCCAGCTTGTTCTGAAAGCCCGCGCCGCTAACGTGTTCGTGATTCTGGCTATGCAGCAGCCCCGCGCCGATACCATATCGACCGACATACGCGACAACTTGGGCGCTCGCGTGTCCCTCGGCACGCTGTCCCGCGAGGGCTACCAGATGGCTTTCGGCTGCTCGGTCGATGCCGCGCCCATCGAGGAAAAGGGCACGGGCTATATCATGCTCGACGGCTGGGACGCTCCGAGACCTTTTAAAGCCCCGTTTGCGGACTACTCGAAGGTCGACTACCCGAAAGAGCTGAAACGGCTTTATATCGCCGCTCAGCACCGTAACGGGGTATCTCCCGTGAACCCCGAGGGCGAAAACGCCGAGAAGCCCGCAGATATTCAAGACGCATAGGGTATAGCGCCACGGGGGCGGGGTCGGCGGCGCGGGACGCGCCAGCCGAGCGTAGCCACCCCTAACCCGTGGCGGGGAGGGCGAAGCCCGACCGTACTTTACTTGATATATATGTCAACATCTGTCCGCGGAAGTTCGCCCGTTTTGGGCGGTTCCCGCTGGTGAACCCAAGTTTTTTCGCGGATGTGCGGAAGGTGGTATGTACCAGTTGGCGCTCGAATGGGTCAAGACCATCGAGACGCCCACCACGATTGAGGCTTGGGAGTATTCGGCTCCCGCTGGGCGCATGAACCCAGAAGCCCGCCGTGACGATGATTCAGAGGATGAAAGCGAACGTGGGCGAAAGCCCGATGCAGCCGCTTATTACGATGCCGCGAAACGGCGGCAGAGGCACTACAGGGGCGTTCGTTGGGAGATAGCCCGCCTTATCGACTGCAATTTCGATGATTCGACCAAGTTTCTAACGCTCACGTTCGCAGATAACGTAACCGATATTAAATATTGCAACCGCGAGTTTCGCAAGTTTATTAAGCGCCTTAACCGCCGAGTGTATGGAACGGATAAGACGAAAGTGCGCTATCTGGCTGTGTGGGAAGCCCAGAAACGCGGGGCTATCCATTACCACGTTGTCCTGTTCGGTCTGCCGTATATCAGGCTCTCCGAGCTGCGCGAGGTGTGGGGTCACGGTTTCGTCAAGATTAACCGCGTTGACGTTGACCAGCGTATGAACGTTGGGCGCTATATCTCCAAGTATTTCAGCAAGGACGTTGACGAGGGTTCCTACAAGCAGATGAAGTTCTTCCGCAGTCATTACCTTATTCAGCCCGTGGTAGTGCGTTTTACCACGCTCGATCTTCTTTCGTTCGAGGGCTATACGGTGGCTTTCACGAAGGAATACGACCAATTGATACCAGACCTTTACGGTGGGGGTGGGGGATACGCCCCGCGTAAGGTTCGGTACACGAAGATAGGGAAGGACTGGTAGCCTATGGCTAGCTGTGTGATGGTCGATAAGACCGATTTAATCGCGTTGGGCTGCACGCCCTCCAAGTCTGCCGACATAATCCGAGCCGCCAAGCGGCTCATGGTGTCGCGCGGCTTTGGGTTCTACGGTTCCCGCAAGGTGGGGCGCGTCCCCGCCGCCGCCGTTGCCGACATTATCGGCGTTGACCCCGCGGGGGCGAACGATGCCGAAAGTAAGTAACGTCTACCGCGATAACCGCAACGGTTCATGGTATTTCGTGGCGAACCTCGGCACCGATGCCGAGGGTAAGCGCGTGCGCCACTGGGGACGCGGCTACAAGACCCAGAAGGACGCGAAAGCCGCCTACGATGCGTATATGGCTGACTTCTCCAAGACCGCCGTAAAGGTCAACTCGACAATGAGTTTCGGCGAGTTCTTCCGCACGTACTGGGTTCCAGACTACAAGGCTCGAACCCGTGAGAGCACGTTCGCCGAGCGTTCCCAGATGTCGCGAAAGCATTTCGCGCGTTGGGATCGCTGTCGGCTGTGCGACATTGACGCGCCCGCGCTCAAACGTTGGCAGAATGAGCTTGTTTCGGGGTACTCGCCCGCGTATGCGCGTCTCGTCTACGGGTATTTCGCTATGGTTCTGGATATGGCGGTTAAAATCGGGCTGTTGCAGCGCAACCCCGCCCGCACTGTCGGCAACGTCCCGAAAGCCCGCAGGGAAGTCGATTTCTGGACGCGTGACGAGTTCGAGCGGGTGGCGGCTACGTTCGACACGTCCGACTATTACGGTCTTTTCGGCTTCACGTGCCTTTGGCTGCTCTACATGACGGGGCTTCGGCTCGGTGAAGCCCAAGCCCTGCGCTGGTCGGTTATCGACTTCGGCGCGGGTACCCTGTCGGTGGGCTGCTCGATGTACTACCGCAACGCCCGCAATTGGAAGATAACGCCCCCCAAGACCAAGGCGGGCAAGCGCGTTATAGCGCTCGATTCGCTCACGCTGGAGTATCTTGGACGCTGGCATGAGGTGCAGCGGCGCAACGTCTCTACCGAGTTCGTCCTGTCTTGGGGCGGTGACCCGCTCACCAAGCACACCGTCAAGCATATTATCGAGCGCCACGCGCCTATGGCTGGCGTTCACCGTATCCGCGTCCATGCCTTGCGGCACTCTCACGCCGCTCTATTGATTGCTTTAGGCGAAAACGCCTTGGCTATCCGCGATAGGCTGGGTCATGAGGACATTAAGACCACTTTGGGCACCTATGGACATTTATACGCCGATGCTGACAAGGGCGTTGCCGCCCGTCTCGATGCCGCTTTCTTGGCACCCTCGGGCGGGCAACCGCTGGGCAACCCTTCCAGCCCGAGCGACCCGCCCGAACCCGAGGGAAACGGCACTGACCCCGCCTAAAATCGCAGGTCGGGCGTTACCGAACCGTGTTTCGTTATGGAGTGGGAGTAAGCCGATAGGGCTCTGACCTGCACTTTTGAGTGCCGCACTGTGCCGCTGAATTTCGTTTCGTACGACAGTCATGGCAAAGCCACCAGCGACGGCGGTGAGTAAAAACGATTTCCTAGCCTCCGTTCCCGCGTTGGGACGGAGGCTTTTTCTTTGGTCTTTTACTCCCTTTCACCTGCTATTTCGCTATTTACTCCCAGTGTTTCAAGATGGCAAAGCACTGGGCGGTATTCGGAGGAATGGGAGTAAGGATTTATCCCAAGTGAGTAGACGTGCGATTTTTGTCCCCGGGCCCCGAAACGGGGACGTTTCGGGGCCCGTGAAACTCAAATCGAACTCAATGGGCGGCACCGACGGCTTCGTGCCGTTCCAGACCTCCGGCGCCTCCGTCCTCAAGCTGGGGGCGGGCGGCGTTCTGACCGACCCCGAGTACGAAGTCCGCACCTGGCTCAACGCCACGCTGTTCGCCGACGGCGAGCTCAAGATCGGGTTCGCCAAGGCCGATGCGACAGGTCGCGAGGTGCTGGCCTCCGACACGCTTTGCGCCAACGCCAAGTACACCGCGATCCAGGCGACGCCCTGGGCTTCGTTCGGCAAGAGCGTGAAGCGCGTGACCATCGCCGCCGATACATCGAGGGTCGCCAACGTGAACCTTAACTACTGGTTCTACAGCTGCAACGCCCTGACCTCGGTCTCTGGCATGGCGAACCTGCGCGGCGTGGCCTACATGAACCGTACGTTCAACTCGTGCTCCGCGCTCACCGAGCTCGATCTGTGGGGCATGAGTCCGGCGTCGCTTTCTAGCATGCTCTACACGTTCGGTGCCTGCACCGCCCTTGAGCGCATCCTGGTCGATGCCGACTGGGGGCTGCCGAGCAGGTGCACGGGCTCTTCCACGTTCTACAACTGCAAGGCCATCGCGGGTGGCAACGGCACGACCTACGACTCTAAGCAGACGACGTACACGATGTGCCACATCGACCGCGAGGGGCAGGCGGGCTACCTCACTGCCGGGTAGCGGCTTGGGACTGAGCATAATGGCACCCCTGGCGGCTGCGCAGGCGCCCTTCCTGCGCTGCTGCCAGGGGTGAGCGCGCCGCCCCCGTGGTGTGGGTTAGGCGATGGGGTGCGGCTGCGTGTAGCGAGAACTGCTTTACTCCTCGATTTCGGACGATAGGTGAACCTTCCCCTTTATTTGAGGCTTCTGCTTTTCGATCTGGCGATAAAGCCTGTTGTACTCGATAGCCCACGGCCTTTCGATTTTTCGCAGAGCCAGAAGGTTCATGTGGCTAGTCGTATATGCCCTTGCCTTTTCTTCGGAAAAGCCTTCGTACATCGTCAGGTATCTTGCGAAATCACGCTGGAAGAATCCTTCGTAGCGTTCCTGCGACAAAAGCTGCTCCGCTTCTCCTCGAGGCAAATCCCAGTGTTTTTGCAACAGGCCCAGGATTGCTTCCGTGGATGCAGGAGTCTCGTTAAGAGCCGCTACAGCTCTCAAGAGACTTTCGTTGTACCCCTCCTCGTAAAGCCGGCTTTCCATTTCTACCTCCCGTTAGCGACTCTTTCGAACAATCGTTACTGTGCTTTTTCTTATTTTACCTCGCTTTTTATAGCAGCGATTCAGCTACCAGCTGATTTGTGACCGCAGCGGATGATGGGGCCGTTGAAGTTGGTCCATGTTCTGCTGGGAGGTCCTTGTGGAGTCTATTGCGGTGGCGCTCATCGGCGTCGTGACGCAGGTCGGGGTGATCGCGTCGAACTCGCGAAGCCGCGCGGTGATGGAGCTCAAGATTGACGAGCTCGCGCGGCGCGTTGAGAAGCACAACTGCCTCATCGAGCGCACCTACAAGCTCGAGCAGGACATGGCCGTGGTCAGGCGCGACGTTGACGCGCTTGAGGAGAGGAGCGGCAGATGAACCGTTTTCTGACGAGCAACGAGCGACAGTGGCGCTTTATGCGCACGGTCGTCCAGGGCGTCCTGGGCGTCGTAGTGGCCAACGTCGACCTGCTCATGGGCGTGGCCGTGCTCGACCCCACGCGGCGCGCGCTGTGCGTGGCCATGGTGATGGCCGTGCTCTCGCCCGTTATTGCCGAGCTGGGAAAGGCGGGCGATTCCGATGAATGAGTACGCAAGCGAGGAGGAGCGCTGGGAGGAGTTGCGCGAGCCCGGCTACGAGCCCGACACGCCCAGCGACTTCAAGCCCGAGGAGGGCGAGGACGCGGGATTCAAGGAGGTCAGCGCCAATGGGGCATAGCATCCTGTTCAAGCAGTGCGGCAGCGACCGCATGACGCGCAGGCGCTCGCACGCCATCGACCGCATCGTGATCCACTACACGGCGACTCCGGCGTCGGCCCGCAACAACGCGATCTACTTTTCGCACAACGAGCGGCAGGGGTCGTCCGCCCGCTACTTCGTGGGCGACATCACCGACGAGATCTACCAGAGCGTGGCCGAGGGCGACACCGCCTGGCACGCCGGCAACTGGCTCATGAACTGCCGCAGCGTCGGCATCGAGGCCGTGAGCGCTAGCGAGGACTACAGCGAGGTCGAGGCGGGCAAGCTCGCCTGGCTCGTGCAGACCCTCATGAAGCGCTACGGCATCTCCGAGGGCGGCGTCATCCGCCGCTACGACGTGACCGGCAAGATCTGCCCCGCGCCCTACATCGCCGCCGGGCGCAGGGCGGCCCTGCGCCCGCGCATCTGCCGAGGCGCCGGGTCTTCGGACACCGTGGCTGCGGGGTCTTCCGGCAGTGGCGGCTCTGCGCCCTCGGGTGACGTGGCGAGCCTGGCGTGGCGCGTCATCAACGAGGAGTTCGGCAACGGCGAGGCGCGTAAACGGGCCCTGGGCTCGCGCTACTTCGAGGTGCAGGCCGAGGTGAACCGGATTCTCTTCGGCGGTGGTTCCGGCGGTTCTTCTTCGTCCGGCAGTGGCGAGGTCGACATCGACGCGCTGGCACGCACCGTCATCAACGGCGACTACGGCAACGGCGAGGAGCGCAAGCGACGGTTGGGCTCCAACTACGCCGCCGTGCAGCGCTGTGTGAGCCAGATGCTCTCGTGAGGCGGTTTCGCGAGGAGCTGGCGGAGGGCTGGCAATCGTGGCTTGCATCCCTGTGTTGCTGGCGGCGGCCGTTCTCATGCCAATCGCTTGGATGCTTGGATTGATATACAACAAATAATACTTTTTGATGAGAGGCGCAGGTCAAGTTTGGACTGCGCCTCTTTGTTTGGACGGTCGGGGGGGTTACGAACAATCCTGAACGGAGCGCTTCCGAGCGTTGCGGAGTGTAAGAGACGATTTTCAAAACAGCATATTCTACCTGTGGTTTTGTTGATTATCGTTCTGAACCGTTTTGAAGTGCTCTATGGTCTCCGATTAGCTCGCGGCTAAGTCCCTGAAAAGTAAAAGGCGCCCGTGCGGGCGCCTGCCTAGGACCGAGATTCGTTCGATTGTGGTCGGAATGCTCGTCTTCCGCGGTGCTGTCGTCCGGGGTCCGGCATCTGCCGTTCGCCTCTTCTGTCGTGTTTGCTGTTGCGTGTTCTGCGAGCGACCTTGCGCGGGCCTGCCAACCCGTTGCCCCAGGTGCACCCGGATAAATGGTACCCATCCGTTGGGACATGGCATATCGAAATCGAACTGTATGGGAGCAAGCGGATGGGTGAACGGCCTAGGGTGCAATCAAGATGGCGCCTCTCGTATCGTTTCCTCTAGAGGAACGCCGGGCTGCGCTACATTAATGAATCTACACTGAGTCGTTGAGAAGATCTTCCAGCATCGGGTCTATTCCGCTGGTGATAATATCCTTGATCAGGTGCTGAGCATGGAAACGGTTGATTCGCCATGCTACATATGAAAGCGTTTGACAGGCACGCTCCTTGATGTCGTATGGCGCCTTGCTTAAAACAATCGACTTTGCGATGTCGGCAAATGCATCGTGGTCTTTCCATGTCTTGCAGGCTTGCGTCATGCCCTGGTCGATGGCGTTCATAACAAAGGCCGCGTTGCCGTTGTCGATTTCCGTAAATTTGACAACCGTTTTAGCGAACGCAGGGTTTGACGCTATCCGTGAGCACAGCTGCTCATCGGTCATCTCGAGAATCCATTCGGCAACCTCTCCGTCGAGGATTTCCCGTGCTGCCTTTTCCGCAAGTTTCGTTTCCCGGTCCGCATCTGCTATCGATGACAACCTTCGCTTAATCGCGCTTAAAAACTCTGCAGCATCCAGGTATCTTTTCGACGGATCTTCTGCGGTTGCTTTTTCTACTAGCGGCCGAAGATGGTGGTTCGTTTTTGTCGGATGTCCTGCGAGCACGAAGTTGATAATCCTGCCCAGGGAAAAGACATCGCTCCTTTTGTCTCCGTCTTTAAGATAGACAAGTTGCTCAGGCGAACAGTAGAACCACTGTCCGTAATTGTTTGTGTCGGTGGTTTGATAGGATGAGAGAGCGTTCAGGTTCTTTCCGAGCCCGAAATCGGCGATCTTCAGCTGTCCACCCAGTAGAAAAATGTTCGTGGGGCTTAGATCTCGATGAATGTATCCCCGCGAGTGAATAGCGGCCATGGTGCCGACTATCTGCTCGATTATTGACATCTTGACTTGCTCGGATAAAGGGTTGTTCATGAACTCTAGCAGCGTTGTCTCGCCAGCCTCCATCGTGTAGGAGCAATTGCTCTCGTCGAAATCAAAGACACGGAGAACCCCTGGCACCTCTGCGAGGTCCTTCATTATCTCGTACTCGCGCTTGAAGCGATGGCGGTTTCTTACATCAAGGGCTACTTCGGGCATGAGCTTTTTCAGGACTCTGCCTGTTGACTTTTGCCTGCACGCCTCGGCAAAGCCGCCTTTCCCGATTGGGATTAGATCCGAATCGATCACCACAAGCTTCATCTCGCCGTCTGTTCCGACTATCTCGAGCTCGTCGGAGATTAGTACTTGGTTGAATCGTTTCTTCGCTTTGTCCGCCCTTTCTCGGGCTTCGATTTCATCGCAGCCGAAAGTACTGATCATATACTTGAATCCAAGAACGATTGAGAAAAAACGATCGAGACGGCCGCTCGATGCAACGCTGGCTATCTTTCCAGCAGCGTATCTCCATCTGGTAGGAGCGTTGCCGCCTTGGTAGATGTCCCGGAAGTCAAAATGGTCATTGAAGAATGTCACTATTTGAGGGCCCGACAAGTAGCGGAACAGCTCTCCTTCGTCGCCCACGAACATCTTTGCAATAGATTCGAGCGACCGCTCGCTGAGTGATGGCATCGTTCTGTCCTCCTTGTTCATTTGTCGTCATCCTAGTCGCCGGACTGCATTCTGCCAAGGATATTTGCTTTAATGAGCTGCTTTTTTTGGTGCTCTTCGCTCATATGATCATCCGACATTGCCTGGTTGTTAATGCATCAGAAAATCGACAACCCTGTAGTTGACGCCCTTGTTGGCTCAAAGGATATTATGGCGACGAGCCAATCCCGAAGCTGGCGACATCATTCGTGTAATAAGTCTTGTCGCGTTTCAGGATTTCACTAACTCATAAGCAGGCCACTTGAGACTACTCACTTTTCCGCCGATGGCGAAGATCTGTGACCTGTTGCTTTTGCAAACGATGCAATAGCAACCCGCGTTAATTCACTTACGATTGCGGCTGGCGGCTTGCAGGCTAAAGGGCGGTTGAGTTTCGAAATAGGCGTTTTCAGCGCTATCGAGCCTCCTAAGGCGCCCCGCTGCGCTCTTTGGGACAAAAACAAAAAATCAAAGTCCTGAGTTTGAAAAAAGTATTTGAGGCTGTCCCAGCTTTTGTCCCCGAAGCTGACGAAGCACGACATGGTGTCACCTGGCGGCACTTGGCTCGAGACGGCACCGAAAACTGGGCGCAACTGGAGTGACGGGACGGCAGAATCGACGCCATCGAGTGGGAGTAGGCCGATAGGGCTTTGACCTGCTCTTTTGAGTGCCGCACTGTGCCGCTGAGCTTCGTTTCGTACGAGAGTCATGGCAAAGCCGCCAGCGACGGCGATGAATAAATACGATAATTGAGCCTCCGTTCCCGCGTTGGGACGGAGGCTTTTTCTTTGTCGTTTCACTCCCTTTCACCTGCGATTATTTTCATTTAGGAGCTTGCGTGCTATTCAGGAGTGAAAAGACCCGACAGTGGTCTGATATTGGAAGCCCCACGCCCCCAGCGTAGGGCGAGAGTAGCCTTTGCAGACCCTCCCGATATTAAGTTGACAGCTGAATATAGCTGTTTACCTCGGGGTTATAATCGCCTCAACCATTAATTTCCTCTAGATAGGTTGCCCATGATGTTCAACACCGTCGAATCGCTTCTTATTGTCGAGGCCGGAAACACCGGCAAGTTCTCCAAGCTTCTCTACAACATGATCGGAAAGAACGATGACACAGAGGCTGGTCCGACCGGCCCCGTCGACGGCAGCGTCGATGCCTCCATCTTCAACGAGGACCAGTTCGCTCAGACCGCCATCTCGTCAAGCCAGAAGGTCGTCTTCATCGGTTGGCCGGAAGGCACCGGGGACTACATCGATGCGATTCGGCTTGACAACCCCGAAGCCATCGACGAGGAAGGCGTCTACATCGGCGTGAGCGGGAACCACGCCTGCATCACGGTGAATACCGAGCCGCCTTCCAAGGAGGACTATTGGAAGTTTCTCGAAAGGGCAAGAGAGCACGGCATGGAGTTCGATGATCTTCTCGCAGCCCTGCGCCCCGAAGAGGAGGCGGTGGAACCCGAAGAAAGCAATGATTCCAATCCCGTGCTTGGTTTTGCCAAGATGGTAGGCAAGACCATCGGGAGGGTTGCCGCCGATGGCGCGAACGGCATCAACCAGGCCGTCGTCCTCCATCAGAAGGCGGCCGAGATCCGCGAGCAGCGCTACCAGTACGCCGTGAAACGCTTCTACCACGAGAAGCTCAAGGGCTTCGTCGAGGCGTAGGAATGAACGATTTCGACAAGGGGTTCGAGTTCTCCGCGCGCCATGCCGCCGCCGTGCCCGCCGGGATGGATGCCACGAGCTGGGTGAACAGCGTGGAGGCCGCCATCGAGGAGTTGTACTCCGCGATGAACTCCTACGACCACTACAAGAACAGCAAGGCGGCGCAGGACTCCCTCAAGGGGTTCCTGGCAGAAGAATGGGCCTTTGGGACGGCGAACGTCGACGCGGCCGTTAAGAGGGTCGACGCCAAGGGTATCAGGCTCGACTCGCACGACCTCGGGTCTGCGGATGTGGCCTGGGGCGCCGATCAGTACCAGCTCAAGTTCCTGACCGACCCGAAGAACATCGCGCGCAAACTCGCGACAACGCTTCGTGATTCGTACAACGACAGGCCGAAAAGATATGCGGATCTCTCTTTTGACGAGTGGGCTGTCGAAAAGGGCTTCGCGGGCAAGACCCCAGACGACTTGCTCTACGGCGACATGGGCGGCCTGATCCCGTCGGACAAGCTTGAAGCAGCCAAGCAGTATACGCTGATACGCATCGAGCGCGCGAAAGGGCGCGGCTTGGACGAAGAGGTGCGGCGCTGGACGAAGGTGCGCGACAACCTGACGGACCGAATCAAGACCCCTGAGGGCGTCGAGGGCAGGCCCGCCACGAATGAGGAGATGCGCCGAAAGGCGATTGACGTCTCGAACAAGAAGAAGCTCGACCCCGCAGACGACGGCATGACCACGTCCCAACTAATCGCTGCGAGCGACATAGTGAAGCAATCGCTCAAGGCCGGCGGCACAGCCGCCGCCCTGAGCGCCGCCCTGAGCGTTGCCCCCGAGATCTACCGTGCCATCGATTACCTGATCGCAGAAGGAGAAATCGACGACGAGCACTTGAAGTCCATCGGGACGGCGGCATGCGCCGGTGCCGCCAACGGGTTCGTGTCCGGGTCGGCGACCGCGGCAATCACTGCCGCAGCAGCAAAGGGCGCCTTCGGCGAGACGGTAAAGGCCGCCGCAATGGGATCGAGGGGCGCGAACGTCATCGCGTCACTCGTCGTGCTAACCATGGAAACGTGCCGAAATTCCTATCTCGTGGCGTCGGGGCAGATCGAGCCCGTCGAGATGGCGAGCAACATGGGCCAGTCTGTGTTCCTAACCGTCATGATGCTCGGCGGAACCGCTGCCGCGACCGCTCTGACAGGCGGGGCAACCCTCCCTGTGCTCATCGGGTCCTTCGTCGGCGGAGCGGCGGGAAGCATGGCGTTCAAGCCCGTCTCGTCTTGCGTCATGAAGGTGTGCGTCGATTCCGGCGTCACCTTCTTTGGCCTCATCGAGCAAGACTACGAGGTTCCCAAACGCCTGCTCTCGATGCTCGGCATCAAAGGGGCGAGCATTAAAACGGCAAGGGTAAAGACAGCCGCCGTTTCGACGGCACCCCGACTCTCTGCGCCATCCGTGAAAACGGCGTGCCTGCACACCGCAGACGTCGTCTTCTTTGAGCGAGGGCTCGTCGGCGTCAACAAGGTTGCATATTCGTAGGGCGATGCCGGTGCGCATGAAACGACCTGCGGTTTCGCGAATTAATCGAGCCATTCCTGAACCCGCGAATAAGGGGTTGATTCGCACATCGGACACTTAAGACCTCGCGAACAGAATGTATGCGCTACAATGCAAACCGGTTAGCCCCGGTACGACCGCTGATGCAAGTCGCCGGGGCTCACTTGCTTCAGCAGGCAAGTTGCCCGTACGGAACACGCCGACAATCGGCGGGGGCATGCTGCACCTCGGAATCTCCATTGTCAGAAACCCACTTGCGTTGCGGGAATCCTTGCATAGTCGGCTTAGATCTGGTATAAGAATTTTGGTGGCTGTTTCAGCTACCTCCAAGTGCCGGGGGCTTATCCCCCGGCTTTTATTCAAGACTTTAGTCTGCTGGCCGCGCAGCGGCCAGCTTTGAACCACCCGCTACGCGGGTGGAGACAAACGGCTTT
>URYW01000054.1 GCA_900552145.1 uncultured Collinsella sp.
CACTATGGATAACTCTTCCCCGATCTACACCGAATTTCTTCCCATCAGCCGGGCGGACATGGAAGCCCGGGGGTGGGATCAGCTGGACTTTGTGGTGGTGGGCGGCGATGCCTACGTTGACCACCCCAGCTTTGGCACCGCCATCATCAGCCGCCTGCTGGAGGCCGAGGGCTATAAGGTCGGCGTGCTGGCCCAGCCCCGCTATTCCGACTGCGAGGACTTCAAGCGGTTCGGCCGGCCGATGTACGGCTTTTTCATCGGCGGCGGCAACGTGGACAGCATGGTGAGCCACTACTCTGTGGCAAAAATTCCGCGTGCCGAGGACGAATACTCTCCCGGCGGCATCGGCGGCGCGCGGCCTGACCGCAGCGCCACCGTTTACACCAGGCTGGCCAAGGAGGCCTACCCCGACCTGCCTGTGATCCTGGGCGGTCTGGAGGCTTCTCTGCGCCGGTTTGCCCACTACGATTACTGGCTGGACACCGTTCTGCCCAGCATTGCAGAGGACTCCGGAGCCGATCTCATCAGCTTTGGCATGGGCGAGCACCAGACCGTGGAGATCGCCCGGCGGCTGGCGGCAGGGGAGCCGGTGGAGTCCATCACCGATGTGGATGGCACCTGCTACCTGACCGATTTCGACCACCTGCCCGAAAAGTATGTGGAGTGCGCCGGTTTCCGGAAAGTGGCCTCCGATAAGGTGGCCTACGCCAAAGCCTGCCGCATCCAGATGGACAATCAGGATGTGGTCAGCGGCCAGATCATCGTGCAGAAGCAGAGCGAGAAGTATCTGGTGCAGAACATCCCGGCAAAGCCGCTGGTGCGCTGGGAGCTGGACAAGGTCTACGCCCTGCCCTACACCCGCCTTTACCATCCCTTTTATGAAGACATGGGCGGTGTGCCTGCCATCCGGGAGGTGCAGTTCTCCATCATCCAGAACCGCGGCTGCTTCGGCGGCTGCAACTTCTGCGCCATCCAGCTGCATCAGGGCCGCCGGGTCACCAGCCGCAGTGCGGACAGCATCGTGGAGGAAGCCGAGCGCATGACCCACGAGCCGGATTTCAAGGGCTATATCCACGATGTCGGCGGCCCCACCGCCAACTTCCGGTTCCCATCCTGCCGGGAGCAGATGCTGCGGGGCATGTGCACCGGCGGCAAGCACTGCCTTGCCCCCACCACCTGCTCCCACATGATCGTGGATCACAGCGACTACCTTAAAATTCTGCGCCGGGTGCGGGAGCTGCCGGGCGTGAAAAAGGTGTTCATCCGCAGCGGCATCCGGTTCGACTACCTGATGGCGGACCCGGACGATACCTTCTTTAAAGAGCTGGTGGAGTACCATGTGTCCGGCCAGTTGAAGGTCGCCCCGGAGCACTGCGCCCCCAACACCCTTGCCTACATGGGCAAGCCGCCCATCGAGACCTTCAACAAGTTCAAGGATAAATTCTACGAGCTGAGCAAGAAGGCGGGCAAAAAGCAGTACCTCGTGCCCTACCTGATGTCCAGCCACCCGGGCAGCACCCTGAAGGATGCCGTCTATCTGGCCGAGTACGCCAAGCAGGGCAAGGTCGTCGAGCTCATTCGCTACGCTGCTGACGCTTTGGCCTCGGTGCCCTCCATCGTTATGGGCCTGTTTGGCTACGCCTTGTTTGTCGAGGCTATGGGTCTGGGCCTTTCGATGGTCTCGGCCGCCCTGGCGCTCGCGCTCTTGATGCTTCCCATCGTCATGCGCACCACCGAAGAGGCCATTCGCGCCGTTCCGCGCTATATCCGGTGGGGTGCGTACGGCCTGGGCGCCACCAAGTGGCAGGTCGTCTCCAAGATCGTGCTTCCTTCTGCCTTTGGCCGTATTGCCACGGGTATCGTCCTCGCCATCGGCCGTGCCATTGGCGAGACCGCGGTGGTGCTCTACACCATGGGCCAGGCCATCAATCTACCTATTTCGCCGCTCGATTCCGGCCGCCCCATGACGGTTCACCTGTACCTGCTTGCCAACGACGGCATCAACATGAACGCAGCCTATGGCACCGCGCTCTTGCTGATGGTGATCATTCTGGCCTTCAACCTGTTTGCGCGCTTCCTGTCGCGCAAGCGTCGCTAGTTAAGGAGTCCCATGTCCGTTTATCAGTCCGCTCCCACGCTGGAGCAAGCGGCCATTACGGCCAAGGATTTCAACTTTTGGTACGGTGACTTTCATGCGCTGACGGGGCTTGACCTCAACATCGCCAAAAACGCCATCACCTCCTTCATTGGCCCTTCGGGCTGCGGCAAGTCGACGTTTTTGCGCTGCATCAACCGCATGAATGATCTGATCGAGGGTACGCGCGTCGCGGGCACCATGACGCTCGACGGCAATGATATCTATGCCGAGGGTGTCGACCCGGTCGACCTCCGTCGTCGTGTGGGCATGATCTTTCAGCAGCCCAACCCGTTTCCCAAATCCATCTACGAGAATGTCGCCTTTGGCCCTCGTCTGCAGGGCGTGACTAGCAAAAGCGACCTCGATGACATCGTGGAAGAATCGCTCAAACGCGCCAACCTCTGGAAAGAGGTATCCAATCAGCTCAACAAGGATGGTTTGGCGCTCTCGGGCGGGCAGCAGCAGCGTCTGTGCATCGCGCGCGTGCTTGCGGTGCAGCCCGATGTCCTTCTGATGGACGAGCCATGCTCCGCCATCGACCCCACGTCCGTCTCTAAGGTTGAGGATCTGATGGCCGAGCTGGCGCCTGAGATGACGATCATCATCGTCACGCATTCAATGCAGCAGGCAGCTCGTATTAGCGACTACACCGCATTCTTCTTGCAGGAAGTTGCCGGCGAGCCCGCCACGCTCATCGAGTATGGTCAAACCGACGCGATCTTCACCAGCCCGGTGGACTCGCGGACGGAAGACTATATCACCGGCCGCTTTGGCTGATCGGTGCGACTAGTCCCAAGCCGATCGGACCTGGTCCGGTGCGTATTCACTGTGCGGGCGGCATGACCGCACCCAACTGATTGGAGTGAACCATGCGTAAACTGTTTTCCCGTCAGCTCATCGAGGCCCGCCACGAGATGCTGAGCATCTACGAGGCCGTCGATCTGGCCCTCCACGATGCCGTTAAGGCCTATGTAACCGACGACCGCAAGCTCGCCACCAAGACCAAGAAGCGCACGCTTTCGATTGACGCGCGCTGCGCTAACTTGGAGGCCGTGTGCTACAACCTGATCGCCACGCAGTCGCCAGTCGCCTCCGACTTCCGCTTGCTGCAGACGATTATCTACGTCGACTTTAACCTGCAGCGCATGACCGATAAGGTTCGCCAGATCTGCCGCGCCACGCGTCATATGATCAAGGCCGACATCTCGCTGCCCCAGGAGCTTGTCGGCACGGTCGAGGCCGAGGCTGAGGCCGTCTACCAGGTGCTGGGCTCTTCGCTTTCCGCGCTCGTCACCAATGATATGTCCATCATCTGCAACTTGGCCGTCGAGGACGAGCCGGTGCACGCCGCCTACGAGAAGTTCTTCCGCACCTTTAACCGCATGGACACGGGCGATTTTATGGACGACGACAGCAACTATGACGACCTGCGCCGCGCCATCATGGTTTCGCGCTACCTCGATCGCATCGCTTCGATTTCCATCGATGCCGCCTGCCGTCTGACCTTCCTGTTGACCGGACAGCGTATGACTGCCGGCGATATCGCCCGCACTGATGAGGATGAGCTCGAGAGCATGCGCGTGCCTTCGGGCGAGGGTGTTATCATGAGGCCCGCCGTCGACGCTCGCTACGTTGCCAAGGTGCCCGCTAACGAGGTCAGCGAGGGTCTTCGCTACCTGCTCGATCATCTTGAGGATGAGGACGATGGCGAGGACGACGAGGAGTAAGTAACCCCGTTCGTCGAAAGATTGTAAATACCTAAGTGAGCGCGGCCTTGCACATGCGGGGCCGCGCTCTTGCGTTAGCATGGGACTACTTGTTTGGCTGTCAGCGGAGGCGATTAGCAATGGATAACTATTTGGACTTGATGCGCGCTCGCCGCGAGCAGATTCTGGAACGTTTTTATGCGGCGCTCGATCGCGCAGGCCGTCCCCACGACGCCGCGAGCCTCATTGCCGTGTCCAAGACCGTTGGTGTCGATGAGACCGTTGCCGCCATCCAGGCGGGGTATCGCCATTTTGCCGAGAACCGCCCGCAGGAGCTGGTTCGCAAGCTCACGGGTCTGGCGGAGCATCCGGAGCTGCCCGAGGTGCGCTTCGATATGATCGGCAACCTGCAGACCAATAAGATCAATGCGGTGCTGGGCTCAGCCGAGCTGATTCACTCGGTGGGTTCGCTGCATCTGGCGCAGGCGATCTCGAGCCGTGCTGTCCGCAAGATTGAGGCAGGCGAGCTCGCCGGCCCCCAGCGTGTGCTCATTGAGGTCAATGTGAGTGGTGAGGAGTCGAAGGGAGGCTTTTCGCCCGATGAGATTCGCGCCGCCGCGGGTGAGCTTGCGGAACTTGAGGGAATTTGCGTACAGGGGCTTATGACTATGGCGCCCCGGGGGAATAAGGATGTGGCACGCCGCACCTTTGTGGGGCTTCGTGAGCTGAGGGATGAGCTGGAGGCGGTGCATCCCGATTTGAACCTGCCTGAGCTTTCCTGCGGCATGAGCGAGGATTTTGAGCCTGCCCTTGAGGAGGGCTCTACGCTCGTTCGCCTGGGCAGGGTAGTATTTAGCCCGGAGTTTGCAGTAAAATAAGGCTCTGAAGTGCGCACTGATTATTGGGGCGCCTGCACTAAACCGCGAGAGGACACAACCATGGGCTTCCTTGACGAGATTAAAAATAAGATGCACCTGGGCGGCCAGCAGGGTTACGACCAGGGTTATGGCCAGGACGACGACTACGGCTACGATGACGGCTATGACGATAGTTATCAGGGCAACGGCTACAGCGGTGCTTCGGGCGAGGGCTTCTACACCCAAGACGAGCCGAGCAACGGCTTGCTTGGTCAGACGCGCCGCGGTGAAGCTGAGTCGGTTGCCGTGTATACGCGCTCCGGTCAGCTGGTCGGCGATGACTCCCGCCATGCCACGACGTATAACCCGCCTTCGCGCTCGCAGGACAGTGTTGCGAGCGGTTATCGTCCTGGTGCCTATGACACGCCGTCTAGCTACGCCGAGAACACCCGCGCCCGTGCCGCCGCTGCGCCCGCGCCTGCACCGAGCGATGCCTCGGCCTATGCGAGCAATATCATCAACGCCACACCGCAGCTGCCGGCCTATGTCCTGCGCCCCGAGAGCTATGACGACGTGGAGACTGTGGTGCGCCGCGTTCGCACCAAGCAGCCTGTCGCACTGATTTTTGTGGGCGTACGCACCGAAGTCGCCAAGCGCGTCTTGGACTTTTCTTACGGCTTTGCCTGCGGTCTGGGTGCCACGGTCAAGGAGGTGGGCGACCGCGTGTTCATGGTGCTGCCCGCCGGTTGCGAGGTCAAAGATTCCGATCTCAAGAAGCTTCGTGCGGACGGCTACCTTAAGTAAAGACAAGACGAGGAGATTCCCATCAACATCTACACTATCGTCCAGCTGGTCAACACGCTGTTCAACTTCTATTCCACACTCATTGTCGTCTACTGCTTTATGACGTGGATTCCCATGAAGCAGGGTGGTTTGCTTCAGGATATTGCTGCGGTGCTGGATAGCGTGTGCGGTCCGTGGCTCAACCTGTTCCGTCGTTTCATCCCGCCGATGGGCGGTATCGATTTTTCGCCGGTCGTTGCGATTATTGCGTTGCAGTTGGTGCAGAGGCTGGTTCTGCAGCGTCTTATAGGTATACTCGTATAGAACTGACTTAGTAACTTACGTCGGGCGTGTAGCGCCGAGGCGATGAAAAAGGAGACTTGTTATGGCTATTACCCCCGCAGACATCCAGGCTCAGACTTTCTCTGAGGCCAAGCGTGGCTACGATCCTGCTGAGGTCGACGTCTTCTTGGAGACGCTGTCCTCCGAGGTTGACGCTATGCTCGCTAAGATCGTTGACCTTAAGGGTCGTCTGACTGCTACCGAGCAGCAGCTTGCCGATGCACAGGCTCAGCTTGCCCAGGCTCGGGATACCGCCGACCAGGCCGTTCCTGCCGCCCCCGTGGCTGCTCCCGCCCCTGACTTCTCCGCTCAGGAGCGCCAGATTTCCGCTGCCCTGATCGCTGCCCAGCAGACCGCTGAGACCATCGTTAACGATGCCAACGAGAACGCTGAGCGTATCCGCAACGAGGCTGACGCCAAGGCTCGCGAGGTTATCCGCCAGGCTCTGACTGAGAAGCAGGCCGAGCTCGAGGAGATCGATCGTCTCAAGGCTTCCCGTGAGGAGTTCAAGGCCGAGTATCTTAAGCTCATCCAGCACTTCATGGACGATGCCCAGAACTCCTTCCCGGCCGACCTCATGGCCTCCACGCCGGTCGGTTCTGCCGCTTCTCCTGCAGTGACTGTTCCCGCCGAGCCGCTGCCCGTCGCTGACCCGGTTGTCCCCGTGGCCGATCCCTTTGCCCCGATCGACAACTTTGCTGCCGACGACCTGGACTAACATTCGGCCTACAATTTAGTGCCTAGAAAGGACCCGCAGCTTGCGGGTCCTTTTTTATGACTGTGCCGGGGTGCGTAACATAAAAACCAAGCCCTGCACATAGTGGCGCAGAACTCGGCGAACGGATGAACGGTCAAGGGTAGGCTTTAAGGCATGTCCCAAAAATCTACTTGAGGAGGAAGTCGGGGAGGGGAATGGTGCGGGCCTCGCGATGCTCGGGATCGGCGATGTGGTCGGCAGGATAGCCACAGACGAGCATGTGATAGGGATAGACGCCCTTGGACAGATTGAACTGTTCTTGTGCCACCTCAGGCTTAAAATGGCATACCCAGCACGTTCCCAGGCCCTGCTCGGTGGCCTCCATCATCATCTGATCACACACGATGGACGTATCGATTTCGCTGGAATTCATCTGATCATACGGGCGCACCCAAGCGTCATCGGTAACGCTGCAAATAAGGAAGACAAGCGGAGCCCCAAAGATAGACCCATCACGAGCAAACCGAGGCTGACAAGCAGCAGCCTTCTCCAACAACTCGGGCGTATCCAACACCATCACACGAGAAGGATGATTATTACAAGCAGAAGGAGCAATACGCCCAGCCTCAACAATGGCATCCACCACAGCCTGCTCCACAGCCCGATCTTCAAACTCACGACAAGAATACCGACCCCGAGCCAGATCCAAATAAGACATACAAGCCCTCCAACAATTAAAAATCAAACAAACCCAAAGTAACCCAAACAGTACCCAAAGCAGCAATCGGCCAAACGCTCATCAAGGGCCAAAGTGTCCGAACGGATACCAAAGGTCCCTTCAGCCAAACCCCCCATTGCGCTAAACCTATCAGCCAAAGTTCCCAATGGTGGTGCATAAGGGAGCGGGCCCGGCCACTAATAACCTTTTGAACGACTCTGCTTGCAGCCGGAGTGAAAAAGGTTATTAGTGGCCGGGCCCGCGACCGGTGGGACATGTACCCCCAATTAACTGTTCTTCATGACAATCGAATCCACGACATCGGCCACATTCTCGCAGCAGTCGGCGCAGTACTCCAGGAAGGCGTACACGTCACGCCAAGCGATGACCTCGAGCGGGTCCTTGCCGTTAACGTGCAGGTTGCGCATGGCGTTGATGTAGAGCTCGTCGGCCTCGGACTCGATGGTGTTGATCTGGATGACGAGCTCGCGCAGGGTCTTGGACTTGCGGTAGTTGGGCAGCTCGACCATCAGGTCCTTCATGGCGCGGCAGGCGTCGGTCACCTTGTGGGCGATGACGATGGCATCGGGGTGGATGCTCTGGATGTTGGTGAAGTAGACGCGCTGCACGACGCCCTCGATACGATCGAGCACGGTGTCGAGCGAGCAGCTCATCAGGTCTAGATCCTCGCGCTCAAGCGGGGTGATAAAGGCGGTGAGCAAGGCGTCTTCGAGCTCGTGGTGCTTCTTGTCTGCCGCATGCTCAATCGCATGCATCTTATTGAGCATGTCGTGGATCTGCGCGGGGTCAAAGTTCTCAAAAATTTTGGTGAGCAGCTCTGCGGCCTGGACGGCGAGGTCGGCGCAAGCGACGTAGTTATCAAAGTAGAACGAATCGGGTTTCTTTGCCATGGGTGGGTCCTTTCGAGGTGAAGACGGGTGGGCGAAGTAATGCGGTCCGGATGGACGCTCGGTTTGACTAGAGGAACATCATGAACAGCTTGGCCATGACAAAGCTGATGAGTCCGCAGGCAGGGAAGGTGAAGAACCAGGTGAACATCATGTCCTTGACGACGCCGAAGTTGATGGCCGAGAGGCGCTTGACGGCACCGACGCCCATAATGGCGCAGGTCTTGATGTGCGTGGAGGACACGGGGATGCCGGTAAGGGTGGCAAGCAGCAGGTTCGCGGCGCCTGCGAGGTCGGCAGAGAAGCCCTGATACTTCTCGAGCTTAACCATGCTCTGGCCGACGGACTTGATGATGCGCTCGCCGCCCACGCTGGTGCCGATGCCCATGGTTGCCGAGCACAGCAGCATAATCCAGATGGGGATGCCGGCATCGCCGACGCTCGTCTGGCCGCTGGCGAAGGCCACGCCTAAAAAGAGCACGCCGATGAACTTCTGTCCATCCTGCGCGCCGTGCATAAAGCTCATGGCCGCGGCACTCGCGATCTGAGCGTATTTAAAGAAGACGTTGGCACGGCGCCTGTTGGCGGCGGCAAACAGAATCGAGACGAGTTTGCACAGGATCCAGCCCATGACAAAGCCCAGACCGATGGAGAGCGCCAGGCCGTAGATGACCTTCATCCATTCGTGGACGTTGACGCTGCTCGCGCCGCCGAGGGCGATAGCGGCACCGGTCAGGCCGGCGATAAGGCTGTGGCTTTGCGAGGTGGGGATACCAAAACGCGACGCTGTGGCGCCGTAGACAACGATGGAGAACAGTGCCGCGCAGAGGCACGCGAGCGCCATGGTGCTGTTTCCGCCAAAGTCGACGATATGTGAGATGGTGTTGGCGACGCTCGCGTTAAAGTGCGTCATGATGAGCACGCCGAGGAAGTTGAATGCGGCGCTCATGAGAATGGCGGCGCGGGCGGGCATGCAACGCGTAGTGACGCAGGTCGCGATGGCGTTGGGCGCGTCGGTCCATCCATTGACGAAGATGGCGCCCAACGCGAGGATCACGGTGACGGCAAGGACTGGGCTCGACACAATTTGGCCGAGGAAGGTTGAGAACGTTACGTCCATATATGGGCTTTCTCGAAGTTTGCAGACACGTTACAAAAACATGATAAATCGTATCACCTCCTGTGGGTTTCTTTACCGAGTTCTGATGGGAGAAGTGAACTTTTTGGCACTAAAATTGAATATTAGTCCTGTTGACCGCTGGTGTTCTTTTTGCTAACACGCCATGCGGACACGTGCGATTACTACGACACTCCAAAACCACAGTCTGTTCGCTTTACAACATGCAAACATGCGTTCGATAATAGGAGGCATGGAATATCGACAGACAGATGGCAAAACTCGGCGCGTGCACAAGCAGTATGTGGACGTCGTGGCTCGCATCCTCGCGGGCGGACAGGTCGTGCCGGTCACCGTCTGCTGGGTCGACGGTCGTTGCTTTACGATTGACGAGATTGTCTCGACCACTGGGTTTGGCCTGACGGTTCACGGCATCCGTACGGCAACCTATAAGGTGCGTTTTGGCGGGCACGCGACCGAGTTGTATCTGGAGGACCAGACGCGCGAACGACCAGATGGTTCGCAGGCCCATCTGATGCGTTGGTGGGTGTGGGCATTCGACCGTACGCTCGAGGGCGAGCGCCGTGGGTAAGGACGTACGGCATTCGGGTACAATGACAGGAATCTTGTCACCTGCTGCGCCGTCTTTCACGGCACTTTTTGAAAGGACGAACCTATGAACGATATCCAGGGCTATCAGAACGGCCCCGTCGAGAGCGGCGCAAGCCGCGCCAAGGAGATGTCGCCGCGCGCGTACAATCTCGCCATGTCTGCCCTGATCTTCTTGGGCTTTTGCGCCATGGGCGCCGGCGCCTACTTTACGAGCACCATGTCGTTTGCGCGCATGATGATGAGCGGCGCCGCCCTGCCGCTGGTCTTTGGCTCGTTTATTTTGACCATCGTCGGCATGGTCATGATGTCGGCCGCCGCCAGTAAGCAGTCCGTGGGCCTGTCCCTTGTGGGCTACGTAATCTTTGCGAGCACCTTTGGCCTGACCGCGTCGTTTGGCCTTGCCAACTACGACCTGCCCACCATCAACACTGCCTTTATCGCCACGGCCGCCATCACCTTTGTCTTTGGCGCCTTGGGCGTGACGTTCCCCAAGTTTTTCCAGCGCGTATATGGCATCGGTTTTGGCATTCTGCTCGCCACTATTCTGGTTGAGATCGTGCTGATGTTCATGGGCGTCTCGCAGACCATCACCGATCTGATCGTAATCGTGGTGTTCGCCGGCTTTATTGGCTACGACACCTATGTTGCCACGACGGTGCCGCCTACGCTGCCCAACGCCGTGCTTATGGCCTCTAACCTGTTCGTGGACATTATCAACGTGTTCCTGCGCATCCTGAACATCCTTGGCCGTCGCGACTAGTGGCGAATTGCGGCGGTGCTTGCCGTGCGTGTAAATCGATGCGAAAGGCGGTCCTTCGGGGCCGTCTTTTTTGTACTCGGCGGGGTATCATGGATGGGAAAAGCCGATAGCGGCAGCGACAGGAAAGGTGGCCACGTATGGCAGACGTCGACAACAGGAACCGTAACCGCAGGTCCAACCGAGCGGGTCAGCCCAATCCCAAGCGCGAGGCCCGTGCCAAGGCCGCCGAGCGTCACGTGGCAACTGTGTCCGAAGCGTGCGCCAAGGATATCGAGCGTTCGCTTGCCGGCGTGTGCGAGTTCGATGGTATGCCTGCCGGTTTTGTCGCGGCGATGAAGGCCAAGGTTCAGAGTGCTGTGGCCACCGAAGAACAGGTTGCCGAGGACGTCGAGGGCGCGGAGGCTGCCGAGGTCGAGGCAGCTCCTGAGCCCGTCGAGGAGCCTGCCGAGGAAATCGCCGAAGCTGAGTCCGCGCCTGCTGAGGAGCCTGCTGCGTCCCTGCCTGAGGTCACCGTGCTCGATGCCTCCGCCACGCAGGCCATCTTGGACAACGGTCGTGGCTATGCGCAGTTCTGCGACATGGCCGTGCTCGCCTTTGCCTCGTTCACCAACCCGGGCGGTGGCTATATTCAGGGTTATCTGGGCCAGGAGGCCACACTGTGCGCCGATTCGTATCTGTACAACGTTCTCGATAAGCAGCGCAAATGGTACGGCGAGAACCGTCGCCGCAACATCAACTGCGAGCTCTATCGTAACCGCGCCCTAGTGGTGCCTGCGGTGCGCTTCGACCGCAACCACGTGCATGCATACGCCGACGTGATCGTGGCCGCCGCGCCCAACGTTAAGCGCGCCCGCCAGGAGTATCGCGTGAGCGACGATGCTCTGCTGGATGCCCTGCGCGACCGCATTCGCTTTGTGCTTGCCATCTGCGACGAGCTGGGTCGCGAGAAGCTCGTGCTGGGCGCTTGGGGCTGCGACAACAACGGCTTTGACGCCGAGGCCGTGGCCGAGCTCTTCCGCAAGGAGCTCGCGTCGGGCGACTTTAAGGTCAAGCAAGTCTTCTTTGCCGTGCCTTCTACGCGCTGGGATGAGGATTTTGCCAAGTTCGAGCACGTGCTGGCAAACTTCCCCGAGCGCAACGAGGAGTCCTATGCCCAGGTTGCCGCTCGCGCTGCGGCAGCTCGCGCCGCCGAGCAGACCCAGGCTGCTACCGAGGATGATGAGGACGAGGACGATTGGCGCAAGTACCTGTAATTGGTACGTGCTGACAGATA
>URYW01000055.1 GCA_900552145.1 uncultured Collinsella sp.
GCAGGCCCCGCCGACCGATTGCAAGCGGTCGGCGGGGCCATTGTGGCTCTTGACAGCGGATTGGGTCATATGAGCGAAAACCCGCCAGAGCGAGCAAGGTGCCTTGAAGCGAGGCGGCATTGACCTTTTGGTCCTGCCGTCGAAGCTGAAAGGCAGATTGCCGCTCTGGCGGGTTTGCAGCGTCGGCCGGTTACGGCGTTTGGTAAAACGCCGTAACCTACACCCGCTCTGCGATCTCGTGGATGAGGTAGTCGGTCTTTTCCCAGCCCAGGCACGGATCGGTGATCGACTTGCCAAAGACGCCGCCGTCGACCGGCTGATTGCCGTCCTCCAGGTAGGACTCGATCATAAAGCCCTTGACCAGCTTGGAGATGGACTCGTTGCGGCGGCAGCTGTCGAGCACCTCTTTGCAAATGCGATACTGCTCCAGCGGACGTTTGCCCGAGTTGTCGTGGTTGCAGTCGATGACCGCCGCTGGGTTGGCGTAGCCGGCGTGCTCGGTATAGCGCTCGGCCAGGCGCTCGAGGTGCTCGTAGTGGTAGTTGGGGTAGGTGCGCCCATCGAGGCCGATGTAGCCGCGCATGACAGCGTGCGCGAGCGGGTTGCCGTCGCACTCGACCTCCCAGTTGCGGAAGATAAAGCTTTGATGTGCCTGGGCGGCGTAGATGGAGTTGAGCATAACGGTGGTTGAACCGGCGGTGGGGTTCTTCATGCCCACAGGCACCGAAATGCCGCTCGACACCAGACGATGCTCTTGGTTCTCGACCGAGCGCGCGCCCACGGCGACGTAGCTCAGCAGGTCGACGAGGTACTGGTAGTTGGACGGGTAGAGCATCTCGTCGGCGGTAAAGAAACCGGTCTCCTCGATGACGCGCAGGTGCATGTGACGGATGGCCTTAACGCCCTCGAGCAGGTCGTCGGGAGCCTCGGGGTCGGGGTTGTGCAGCAGGCCCTTGTAGCCAGTGCCCTTGGTGCGCGGCTTGTTGGTGTAGACGCGCGGAATGATGATGAGTTTGTCCTTGACCTCTTCGGCGACCTTTGCCAGTCGGTTCATGTACTCAAGCACCGAGTCCTCGCGGTCGGCAGAACACGGGCCGATGATGAGCACCTTGCGCGCGTCCTCGCCGGTAAAGACCTTGGCGACCTCGGCGTCGAATGCCTGCTTTTTGGCAGTGAGCTCAGCGGAAAGCGGCATTTCCTCGCGGATCTCCATGGGGATCGGCAGCCTGCGTTTGAAATCCATGGCCATGCGGGGCCTCCTCAATCAAATAAGTCAAAGCGTGAATTGTCGAATGCACGGCATTATCCGCTGTCGCACGCTAAAGTGCAAGCCCTTGTCACCCCGAAACCTACCAAAAAGGGACAGGTTTATTTTGGCAGGTTTTATCTGGGGAAACGTCGGCGAATGCCGGGAGGGCGTGGCGTCGCGCGGGAGCCTAAGGCTGTTGTTGCTTCCCCAGGAACACCCTGTGGGCAGAAAATGCCAAATATGAGTACGGTTGCTAATCTAGTAACATATCGGTCTAGCGAGATAATAGACACAATGACTAATTTGTTCATTAACGTTGGCCCATATAAGTTCGTCAAAGTGCGTTGTAATCAATTTGAAGGCGCATATTAGGCGCGAAAAGGTCGTTTGGGGCATTTTTGCCTGCTACTAAAAAGGTAACAGTACTCATATTTGCCCTTTTTTGCCCACGGGGTCTGAAAAGCGCCGTCAATGAGGTCCCAGGGGAGGCGGTTCGAGGGCCGCAGAACGAAAAACGGGGGCGCAGGTTGTCCTGCGCCCCCGTTCTCGGGCGTTATTCGTTCCCTGCGGCAGAATTTACGCCGCTTCGTCGAACTGCGAATTGTACAGATCGGCGTAGAAGCCGCCCTGGGCGAGCAGCTCGTCGTGCGTGCCCTTCTCGACGATGTCGCCGTCGCGGATTACCAGGATTACGTCGGCGTTGCGGATCGTGGACAGGCGGTGCGCGATGACAAAGCTCGTGCGGCCCTGCATCAGTGCATCCATGGCACGCTGGATGAGCTCCTCGGTGCGGGTGTCGACGTTGGAGGTTGCCTCGTCCAAAATCAGCGCCGGACGGTCGGCCAAAATGGCGCGGGCGATGGTCACGAGCTGGCGCTGACCCTGCGACAGGTTAGTGCCTTCCTCGTTGATCATAAAGTCGTAGCCGCCGGCGAGCGTATGGATAAAGTGATCGCAGCGTGCAGCACGAGCGGCGGCCTCGACCTCGGCATCGCTCGCATCGGGGCGTCCGTAACGGATGTTCTCGCGGATGGTACCGTTAAACAGCCAGGTATCCTGCAGCACCATGGCAAACTCGCCGCGCAGCGCCGCGCGGTCCCAGTCGCGCACATCAATGCCCTCGACGCGCAGCGAACCGCCGTCCACATCGTAGAAGCGCTGCAGCAGCTTAATGAGCGTGGTCTTGCCGGCGCCGGTGGGGCCGACGATGGCGATGGTCTGGCCGGGCTGTGCCTCGCAGCTAAAGTCGTGGATGATGGTCTTGTCGGGCGTGTAGCCAAACTTGACATGGTCAAACTCCACGTGGCCGGGGCGCTTTTCGGGAATCTGCGCGTCGGGCTTCTGCTCCTCCTCGGGCGCGGCCAGGAACTCAAAGACGCGCTCGGTGGCAGCTGCCATCGACTGCATCGTGTTGCTCACGTTGCCCAGCTGCTGCACGGGTTGCGTAAAGTTGCGAACGTACTGGATAAAGCTCTGGATGTCGCCGGGCGTGGCGTTGCCGGTCAGCGCGAGCTGCGCGCCCACCACGACGACGCCCACGTAGCCCATGTTGCCCACCAAACTCATAAGCGGCATCATCAGGCCCGACAGGAACTGCGAGCGCCAGCCACTAATAAAGAGGCGGTCGTTTTGACGGTCGAACTCCTCGATCGAGGCCTCGGCGCGGTCGAACACCTGAATGACGTTCTGGCCGGCAAAGTCCTCCTCGATAATGCCGTTGACGGTGCCCAAGACCTGCTGCTGCTCGCGGAAGTACGGCTGCGAGAAGTGAATCATTACGGTCAGGATAATCGCGGCGGCCGGCAGCGTGAGCACGGTGACGCCGGTGAGCGGCAGGCTGATCGACAGCATCATGACGAGCACGCCGATAATCTGCGTCACCGACGTGATGAGCTGCGTCACGCTCTGGTTGAGCGACTGGCCCAGCGTATCGACGTCGTTGGTGATGCGGCTGAGTACGTCGCCCTTGCTGTGGCCGTTAAAGTAACTCATCGGCACGACGGCGATTTTGGCGGCGATCTCCTTGCGCATGCGATAGCAGATCTTTTGCGTGACGCCGGTCATGAGCCAGCCCTGGATGAGGCTGCAAACAGAGCTTGCCAGATAAAGGCAGAGCAAAAAGCCGAGCGTCTTGGCGATCCAGGCAAAGTCGACGTCGCCGGTGCCGTTGACCTTGGCAACCAGGCCTTCGAACAGTTTGGTGGTAACCTGGCCGAGCACCTTGGGCCCCACAATGTTAAAGATGACCGAGCACACGGCAAAGGTGACGGCGGCAAACACGGCAATCTTGTGCTGGCCGATATAGCCGAGCAGCTGCTTCATGGTGCCCTTAAAGTCCTTGGCCTTTTCGCCGCGACGCATGCCGCCCATGCGGCCCATGGGACCACGCTGGCGGGTGGGCTTGGGAATCTGAGTCTTGGTCTCGTCTGCCATTAGCGCTCGCCTCCTTCCGTGACGGCTTCAATTTCTTCTTGGGTAAGCCCCAGCTCTTCGGCGGAAAGCTGCGACTGTGCGATCTCCAGGTACGCCGGGCAGCTGTGCAGCAGCTCCTCGTGTGTGCCGGTGCCCACCACGTGGCCGTCGTCGAGCACGATAATCTGGTCGGCGTGCATGATGGTCGCGATGCGCTGGGCCACGACCACGAGTGCGGCGTCGGTAACGTTTTTGGCCAGCTCCTCGCGCAGGCGCGCGTCGGTCTTGTAGTCGAGGGCGCTAAACGAATCATCGAACACCACGACCTCGGGCTTTTTGGCCAACGCGCGGGCGATGGCCAGACGCTGGCGCTGACCGCCCGAGACATTGGAGCCGCCCTGGCTAATGGGGGAGTCGTAGCCGCCCTCGCGCTCGGCGATAAAGTCCTCGGCCTGTGCGATGCGCGCTGCCTCGTGCATGTCCTCGTCGCTCACCATGTCGCCGGCAAACTTGAGGTTGCTCTCGACGGTACCCGAGAATAGACGACCCTGCTGCGGAATATAACCAATGCGGCGGCGCAGTTCGGAAAGGGTCATGTCGCGCACGTCGATGCCGTCGAGCGAAATGCTGCCGCCCGTGACGTCGTACAGGCGCGGAATCAACTGCACGAGCGTGGACTTGCCCGAGCCCGTGGAGCCAATGATGCCGAGCATCTGACCGGCATGTGTGGTGAAGTTCACGCCGCTGATGACGTCGGCACGGGCATCGGGATACTGGAAGCTCACGTCGCGGAAGGTGAGCTCACCGCGCGGCGCGCTGGCTGCGGGCAGTTTGGGCGAGACAGGGTCGTTGATGCTCGTGGGGCAAGTGATGACCTCTTCCACGCGCTCGGCTGCGACCTCGGCACGGGGCAGGATGACCGAAACCATGGTGAGGATCATAAACGCCATGACGATCTGCATGGTGTAGGAGATAAACGCCATCATGTTGCCGACCTGCATCACGCCGTCGGACACGCCCTGCGCGCCAAACCAGACGATAAGCACGGTAATGCAGTTCATGACGAGCATCATGAGCGGCATCATAAAGCTCATGGCGCGGTTGGTGTAGAGCTGCGTGGTCATCAGGTCGAGCGAAGCCTTGTCAAAGCGCTCGAGCTCATGCTCTTCGCGGTTGAACGAGCGGATGGGCATGAGGCCGTCGAGCAGCTCGCGGGCGGTGAGGTTTACGCGGTCCACAAAGCTTTGCATCTTTTTGAACTTGGGCATGGTGAGGCCCATAAGCACGCCGACGACGGCCGAGACGGCGATGATGGCCACGGCGATGGTCCACTCCAGGCCGGTGTGGTTGGCCAGGACGCGCATGACGGCGACGATGCCCATGACGGGGGCCATCAGGCACATGCGGATAAACAGGGTTGCGGCCATCTGGATCTGCTGAATGTCGTTGGTGCAGCGGGTGATGAGCGAGGCCTGGCTAAACTTGCCCACCTCGGCCGGCGAGAAGTGCATAACCTTGTTGAAGGTCTCGCGGCGCAGGTCGCGGGCGATGGAGCAGGCGGTGCGCGAAGCCACGGCGCCGGTCAGGATGGTGGCGACCAGCGACACCAGACACAGACCAAACATCGTGGTCGCCATGCGGCCCAGGTAGGCGTTCTGCACGTCGGCGGGGTCGATGCCCTGTGCCTTGTACTCGTCCTGCACGTAGCTCACGGCGCGCTGGGTGACGATGGAGCCCGACATGGAGCCCATTTTGTCAGCCATATTGTTGGCACCATCGACGAGCTTGCTCTGATCAACCAGGCCGCCATCGATACCAAGACGCAGGCTCTTCATGGTGATCTTGCCGCCATCGGAATCGATCTGCTTTTGCATGTTCTGCGCGGCTGCGGCCTTTTGCTGCATCTCGGCGAGCTGCTCGGGCGTCATCGCTGCCATCTGCTCGGGGGTGGGCATGGCCTGGGCGGTGCTGTCGCCTTTCTCGCTGGACGAGCCCATCATGTCGCCCATGGAGTCGGCGTCAATGCCCTGGTTGAGCGAAAGGACGACAGTCTCGGGCAGACTCATAATGTCGGCAATCTTGCCTCCATCGGCACGCTCTTCCTCGGTGCCCTTGTACGTTCGAATACCGTTATTGTCCGCCTTACTAAACACGGCCTCCACAGCTTTGGCGTCCTTGGCGCTCATAAAGAGTTCGAGGTCGTCGAGCGATTCGGCGCGGATGGTGTCGGGTACGGGCGAGGCGATACCGCCTTGCTGCACGCCCACGTCGACGATGTCGCTCATATAGGTAGGCAGCGCCAGATCGGCGTTGCAGCTGATTACGATAAGCACGATAGCTGCGAACAGTGCCAGGACATGTTTTTTAAAGAGCTTGAGAATCCTCACTCGGCATCTCTCCTTTCTTGATTGCGGTCGATAATTTCGTTGGCACGTCTTAGAAGGCGCACCATCTCTTGGGTATCTGTTTCGCCGAGCTGCTCGAGGAAAGCCGCGGTGCGGTTCTCGAACTCCCGACGTTTGATTTCGAGATCCTGTCGGCCCTTGTCGGTCACCGTGACGTGTACGCGACGCCGGTCGGTTTTCGAATGCTCGCGCACGACCCAGCCCTTGGCTTCGAGAGCGCGTAGGATATTGGCAATGCGGGCGTTCGAGACCCAGGCGCGATCAGCGAGTTCGCTCGGCGTGAGCGAACCGCCAGCGAGCATAAGGGCGCGCATGACGGCCATCTCGCCGCTGAGAGCTTTGTCCACAAAGCGCGAAACGCGCTGGTGAATACCGCCAAACTCGGTAAGGAGCTGACGCCCAAGTTCACGGAAATCGGTATCTTCCACCGAAAACCCCTAACACTAGAAACTATTTTCGGTGGAAGATGATACCCCCATATGTGGGCCTCATACAGTGGGCAATATAAAGAGCGCATAAAGACTTAAAATCATTCAATTGCTGAAGCGTTTTAAAGAACTATCATGCACGCGGTTAGGCGAGGGGCTGTCATCACCATGACGACTGGGACTCATTTATCGCCACGTGCGATGCTCCAACTTCCCGCAAGGAGACACCTGAATCAAGGGGGTTGGAGTCATGGCATTTGACTTCACGGGCAAAACCGCGATCGTTACCGGTGGCACTCAGGGCATTGGCCTCGAGATTGCCAAGGGTATCGTTGCGGGCGGCGGACACGTCGCGCTCATCGCAAGGAACGCTGCTAAGGGCGAGGCCGCTGTGGCCGAGCTTGGCGAGGGCAACAAGTTCTACCAGCTCGATGTTGCCGATGCGCCCAAGGCGCGCGAGACCGTCGAGCAGATTTTCACCGATCTGCCGCAGACCAACATCCTGATTAACTGCGCTGGCGTCATCAGCACCAAGAAGTTCGACGAGATCGATGACACCGAGTGGCGTCGCACCATCGACATCAATCTCAACGGCACCTTCACAATGATGAACGCCGTGTACCCGCACTTTAAGGCGGCCCATGCCGGCACTATCGTCAACGTGAGCTCTGTTGCTGGCAAGATCGGCGGCGGCCTGCGCGGCACCGCGGCCTACGCGAGCTCCAAGGCCGGTGTCAACGGCCTGACCAAGGCAGTCGCCAAGGAGGGCGGCAAGTTCGGTGTCCGCTGCAACGCTGTATGCCCGTCGCTCACGTTGACCGATATGACCTCGATTCTCTCTGACGAGAACTCTCAGCGCATCATCAACGGTATTCCTCTGGGCCGCGCCGCCCAGGCCAGCGAGCCTGCGCAGATGGTGCTGTTCTTCGCTTCCGACCTCGCCAGCTTCGTGAACGGCGAGATCGGTGACTGCGACGGCGGCATCGTCCTGGACGGGTAATACCCCGCGGTGATCGTTTGGCGGCGACCCTGGCGACTCGGGGTTGTCGCCTTCTTTCTGATATAGGCGCGTGCGGCTTCGATTCGCATGCATCCAAAGGAGATATATATGAGTGAATCGACTGCGGTGGAGGCGCCGGCGGCAAAGGAGCCGTTTTTTAAGATGTCCTCCATCCCGGGTGCCAATATTTTGGTGCCGCTTTTGCTGGGCTGCCTGCTCAACACGCTATTCCCCGACCTGTTTAAGACGCTCGGCAGCTTTACGCTTGGCATGACCCAGCAGGGTGCAGGCCCGCTCGTGGGCGCCTTTTTGCTGATTGTCGGCACGACGATTTCGTTTAAGAGCGCTCCTGCCGCCGCTGCCCGCGGTGCCATCATCATTGCCGTCAAGCAAATCGTGGTCGTTGCCGTGTCGCTGCTCATCCTGTATGTGTTCAACGACAACCTGTTTGGCATCTCTGCCATGGTGATGCTGGCCGCTTGCACCGGCGCCAACAATGCTATGTACGCTGGTCTGATGGGCACCATGGGTAACGAGGCCGAGCGTGGCGCCGTCGCCATCACTACGCTGGTTGTCGGCCCTCCGGTCACGATGATCGTGCTCGGCGCTGCCGGTCAGGCTCCGATCGGTTGGTCGCTCGTGGGCGCCATCCTGCCGATCGTCGTCGGCATTATCCTGGGCAACCTGTTCCCCAGCTTTAAGAAGATGATGGCACCGGCACTTTCCGCCATCATCGTGCTCGTCTTCTTTGCCATGGGCTCGACCATGACCTTTGGCCAGCTCATTAATGGCGGTCTTCCCGGTATTCTGCTCGGCGTGATCTGCTCGGTGGTCTTTGCAATTCCCGTCATCGCGGTCGATAAGCTCACGGGCGGTACGGGTGTCGCAGGTGCGGCCATTTCGAGCTGCGCCGGAGCCAATGTGGCCACGCCTGCTGCCATGGCAAGCGTCAACGGGGCCATGTACGGCGGTGCGGTGCTCGCAACGGCCACGGCACAGGTTGCTGCCTGCGCAATCGTGACGGCTATTTTGACCCCGCTGGTCACCAGCTGGTGCTACAAGCATTTTGAGGGCCAGGGCAACAGCAAGGCAACGACCGACAAGGCCGCCGCAGCCGCCTAATGCCAAGCGGCAATCAAAGCTAAAAACTAGCTACGCCACAGGGCGGCCACGGGGGATACAGTGGCCGCCCTGCAGTTTCTGTAGGGTCTCTGGGACACTTTACCCTGCTAAAGCTGGCATAACAGCTAGAGCGAACGTCGTACAAAGGCAAGGAAAAATACCATACAAATCGGTGAACGGTAGTTGCTCGCGCTCGCATTTCCTGCGGATTTGTTAAAAACGCCCTAATGGTATAAAAAAAGAAACATATAACAGCCATGATGAAGGGGGTGGCTATGTTATCCTTCTCAAACGGGTGAAATCTTGGGTTTTGGGTTGCAGTTCCAAGGTGGACAAACGTTTTTCCCTGCACCGACATGTGGCGAAGAACGGAAGAAGCCGGTAGTGCAAGCCGATAATCCAAGAATTCAATAAGCAGCGGTGTGAGAGAGCGCCGCATTATACGTAACTAGGAGCGTGGTTACACAATGCAGGAGGCATGGGAAGGCTTCAAGGAAGGTATTTGGACGGGAGAGGTTGACGTCCGAGACTTCATCCAGAAGAACTACACCCCCTACGAGGGCGACGAGTCGTTCCTCGCCGGCCCGACCGAGCGTACCAAGGAGCTGTGGGGCGAGGTTCTCGACCTGCTGCTTAAGGAGCGCGAGCAGGGCGGTGTCCTCGATATGGACACCAAGACCGTCACGGGCATCGTGAGCCACCCCGCTGGCTACATCGATAACGCCCATCGCGACAAGGAGACCATTGTCGGTCTCCAGACCGACAAGCCGCTCAAGCGCGCGCTGCACGTCAACGGCGGTATCCGCATCGCTTGCCAGGCTGCCAGCCAGCACGGCTACAAGGTCGACGAGAACGTTGTCGAGCGCTACACCTTCGAGCGCAAGACCCACAACGCTGGCGTCTTCGATGTCTACACCCCCGAGATGCGTGCTTGCCGTTCGGCTCACATCATCACCGGTCTGCCCGATGGCTATGGCCGCGGCCGCATCATCGGCGACTACCGTCGCGTTGCCCTGTACGGTGTCGACTACCTGATCAAGGACAAGGAGGCCCAGAAGGCTTCCACCCCGACGGTCATGACCGCCGACAACATCCGCGATCGTGAGGAGCTGCAGGAGCAGATCCGCGCCCTCGGCGAGCTTAAGATGATGGCCGAGACCTATGGTTTCGATATTTCCAACCCTGCTACCAACACGCAGGAGGCCATCCAGTGGATGTACTTCGCCTACCTCGCTGCCGTCAAGGAGCAGAACGGCGCCGCTATGTCCATCGGCCGTACCTCCACGTTCATCGACATCTACGCTGAGCGCGACCTTGCCAACGGTACCTTCACCGAGGAGCAGATCCAGGAGTTCGTGGATCACTTCATCATGAAGCTCCGCATGGTCAAGTTTGCCCGTACCCCCGAGTACCAGGCCCTGTTCACCGGCGACCCGCAGTGGGTCACCGAGTCCATCGGCGGCATGGGTGTTGACGGCCGTACGCTCGTTACCAAGATGAGCTACCGCTACCTGCACACGCTCGAGAACATGGGCACCAGCCCCGAGCCCAACATGACCGTTCTGTGGTCGACCCGTCTGCCTGAGAACTTCAAGAAGTTCTGCGCCAAGACTTCTGTCGCCAGCTCCTCGATCCAGTACGAGAACGACGACCTCATGCGCGTTTACCACGGCGACGACTACGGCATCGCCTGCTGCGTGTCCTCCATGCGCATCGGCAAGGAGATGCAGTTCTTTGGCGCTCGCGCCAACCTGGCCAAGTGCCTGCTGTACGCACTCAACGGCGGTGTTGACGAGGTCTCCAAGAAGCAGGTCGGCCCCAAGTATCGCGCCGTCGAGGGCGATACGCTCGATTACGACGACGTTGTGGCCAAGTACAACGACATGATGAAGTGGCTCGCTGGCGTGTACGTCAACTCGCTGAACATCATTCACTACATGCACGACAAGTATTGCTACGAGCGCATCCAGATGGCTCTGCACGACAAGCACGTGCACCGCTGGTTCGCTACGGGCATCGCTGGCCTTTCCGTCGTGGCTGACTCCCTGTCCGCCATCAAGTACGCTAAGGTTCACCCCGTCCGCGACGAGAATGGCATCATCGTCGACTTCGAGACCGAGGGCGAGTTCCCCAAGTACGGTAACGACGACGACCGCGTCGACCAGATCGCTCACGACGTTGTGCACCAGTTCATGGAATACATCCGCATGAACGACACCTACCGCAACTCCGTGCCCACGACCTCGGTTCTGACCATTACCTCCAACGTCGTGTACGGTAAGAAGACCGGCTCCACGCCCGACGGCCGCAAGGCTGGCCAGCCGTTCGCCCCGGGTGCTAACCCCATGCACAAGCGCGATAGCCACGGCGCCATCGCTTCGCTGTCTTCGGTTTCCAAGCTCCCGTTCCGCGATGCTCAGGACGGCATTTCCAACACCTTCTCCATCATCCCGAGTGCGCTCGGCAAGGAGGACCAGGTGTTCTTTGGCGATATCGACCTTGATCAGCTGGGCGAGTAACTATTGTTAGTGCTATACTAACAATAACGATTACTGATTAGCGCGCCGGTCTCGGCCGGCGCCTATTAATCGAAGGAGACACATTATGAAGGTTTCTGAAGTTTCCGAGACCCAGGCCGATAACCTGGTCCACATGCTCGACGCTTACGCCGAGAAGGGTGGCCACCACCTGAACATCAACGTCTTCAACCGTGAGACGCTGCTCGACGCTCAGGCTCACCCCGAGAAGTACCCGCAGCTGACCATCCGCGTTTCCGGCTATGCCGTGAACTTCCACACGCTCACCAAGGAGCAGCAGGACGAGGTCATTTCGCGTACCTTCCACGACAAGTTCTAAAGGGACTCAACTCCCGCAGGATCGCCGGGCCGCTTTGGGTTACTTTCCAAAACGTCCTCGGACATGCAAAGGGCTCCGCTGCGCGCTTCGCGCGGCGGAGCCCTTTACGTCCTGACGCTCCTATTTGGCAAGGTGTTTTTTAGAGTCCATTTTGCGCTCGGCCTCGAAGGCCTG
>URYW01000056.1 GCA_900552145.1 uncultured Collinsella sp.
TGCCCCCAATAACCATATTGGAGCAAAATCAGAACTGTTGCTTGTCGTTCTTTGATTTCCGCAGCAGCTTTGAAAAATCAAAGCCGCCGTTTCTTTTTATTTTAGAGGAAATCTTAAGTATTTGTTCGATAGAACGGCCCTCGGCGGCTCCTGCTAGACTGGTAGACTCCCAACCGTCCGTCCAGGAGTCACCATGTCGCGCAAGTCCGCCTACAAGCAAGCACTTTCTATCGGCACCGCTGTGGTGCTGGGGTTTGCGCTGTTTACGGGATCGCTCGACGGGGCGCCCAGACTGCTCTCGCCGCAAAGTGATGAACAGGCGGCGGCTCTGGCCGAGAAGCAAGACGAGAGTCCCAGCCGCACCGACGACGAGGCAGACCTGGTTGCCCGACTCGAATCGGGAACGGCAAACTCCACAAACTCCCAAAACAGCCCGAACTCTGGCGACAAGCCACATTCCGCCGCACCCGACACCGGTGATGACGCTTCCGCGGACAGTGCCGCCACCCCCATCGACGAGGTCGAAAACCCCGACCTCAACCGCGCCCGCGGTGTTTATCTCAGCAGCATTCCCGACTACGCCGGCAACCCCTACGTTGCCCTTCGCGCCGACAGCACGCACCCGCTCGGCACACCATCATTCACGCTCGATGAATACGAGCGCGCTACAGAAGAGGGCTGCTTTAAGAAGTTCTCCAAGCTCGACAGCCTGGGCCGCACCCGCAAAGCACTCGCCTGCGTGGGCCCCGAATCACTCGGTCAAGGCGAGCGCGGCGATATCTCGCGTATCCATCCTGCCGGTTGGCACCAGCAGCGCTACGACTTTATTCCGGGCCAGAGCCTCTACAACCGCTGCCACCTTATCGCCTGGTCGCTCTGCGGCGAAAACGCCAACCGCAAAAATCTCCTCACCGGCACGCGCTATCTCAACGAGACGGGCATGCTGCCGTTTGAAGAGCAGATTCTCGGCTACATCCACGACACGGGCAACCACGTGCTCTACCGTGTCACGCCCATGTACAACGAAGAAGAACTTGTCTGCCGCGGCGTGCGCCTTGAGGCGCAATCGGTCGAGGACCACGGAAAGACCCTGTGCTTCCACGTGTACTGCTACAACCTGCAGCCGCATGTGCAGATCGACTACGCTACCGGCCGCAATCAAGCCTCGGGAGACTAGGGCCGACCAAGCTGCCCCAAACCTAACATGATCCGTTTTCCTCTGTCCCCTAGGGATCAAAAAGGGCCGCCCTGGATTGCCCAGAGCGGCCCTTGCATCGGCATGTATGTTGCAGGCAAAACCACACGCTACTTGGCGCGGCCCTCCTCATAGCGCTCGACCAGCTTGGCCTGAACGTCATAAGGCACCTGCTCGTAGCCGGCGGGCTTCATGGTAAAGTCGCCCGTGCCGCGCGTGATAGAGCGCAGGCGCGTCGAGTAATCCGTCAGCTCGGCGAGAGGTGCCTGGGCGATGACCACGGTGTCGCCGCGCTCATCGGTCTCCATGCCCGTCACGCGACCGCGCGATGCCGAGATGTCGCCCATCACGGCGCCGGCGTAGCTCTCGGGGATAGTCACCGTGATTTCCTCGATGGGCTCCAGCACCACCGGGTCGGCATCGGCGCATGCCTTGCGCAGGCCGATGCGAGCCGCCGCGCGGAACGCCATCTCGTTGGAGTCGACGCTGTGATACGAGCCGTCATACACCGCGACACGAATACCCGTGAGCGGATAGCCGGCAATAATACCGTCCTTCATGGTCTCCTGGACGCCCTTGTCCACGGCGGGAATCAGCGAGCGCGGAATGCGGCCGCCCACGACCTCATCCACAAACTCGTAGCCGTCGCTCGTGCCGTCGGGCCCAATGAGCGGCTCAACGCGCAGCCAGCAGTCGCCATACTGACCGGCACCACCGGTCTGCTTCTTGTGGCGGCCCTGGGCACTCGCCGTGCGGCGGATGGTCTCGCGATACGGAATGCGGATCGGCACGCTTTTGGCCACGACCTTGGTGCGATCCTCCAAACGGTTGAGCAGCACCGAAACCTGCGCCTCACCAACGGCGGAAATGATGGTCTGGCCGGTCTCCTCGTCGCGGTCGATGCTCATAGTCGGATCGGCCTTGCAGGCTTTCTCGATAAACGTGTAGAGCTTCTCTTCGTCGCCGCGATTCTCGGCCTCGATGGCAATGCGGTACTGCGAGTTGGGGAACTTAAACGCCGCAGCCTCGACCTTGCCGGTAATCGAGAGCGTATCGCCCGTCTCGGCCGCCAGCTTGGGCGCCACAATAATGTCGCCGGCATAGGCGTGACCGACCTCGGTCATGTCGCGGCCGCACATCACATACAGGTGGGCCAGACGATCGCTCTTGCGGGTACGCGCGTTGATCAGCTCAAGACCCGGCTCAAGCGTACCCGTCAGCACCTTGATAAAGCTGATGCGACCCTGCTGCGGATCGGCCAGCGTCTTAAACACAAACGCCACCGGACGGTCATCGTCGCTCGAAATCTTGAGCGAATCACCGTCGATGAGCGGCATCTCGCCGTAGTCCGTCGGCGCCGGGAAGTACGTGGCGATGTCGTCCATCAGCGAGTTGACGCCCTGCTCCTTAATGCAATCGCCCGCAAAGACCGGCACAAAGATGCGCTCGGCAATCGCCTTCGACAGCAAGCCCTCAAGCTCCTCCTGCGTCAGCGTCTCCTCGCCTTCCAAGTACTTCATCATCAGTTCGTCGTCAGCCTCGGCCACCAGCTCGCACAGATGGTCATGGGCCTCCTCGGCCTGGGCACGATACTCCTCGGGAATCTCCGACTCAACGGCTTCGGCGCCGTTGCAATGGCGCGCCTTCATGCGCACCAGGTCGATGATGCCATCAAAGTCCTCGCCCTCGCCCCAGGGAAGGGTCACGGCGCCCAGTCGCGTGCCAACGCGCTCCTGCAGCAGGTCCATCGTGGTCGCAAAGCTGGCCTCGGAGCGCGACAGGCGGTTTACGAACACCGCACGCGCCAAGCGCAGGTCCTCGGCGGCATACCAGAGCTTAACCGTCGTAGGCTGCGGGCCGGCCTCGGCGTCGACCACAAACAGGGCCGTCTCGCAGACGCTCATCGCGGCAAAGGCGTCGCCGATAAAATCGGGGTAACACGGGGCATCGAGCACATTGATGCGCGCGCCCTTCCAGTCGATCGGTGCAATGGTCGTCGAGATGGAAAATGCACGCTTGACCTCTTCGGGGTCATAGTCGAGCGTGGGCTTGGTGCCGTCGTGGCCGCCCAGGCGGGCGGTCTTGCCAGAAAGGTGGAGCATGGCCTCGGCGAGTGAAGTCTTGCCCACCCCGCCTTGGCCTACGAGCACCACGTTCCTTACATTGCCGGTCTTGGGAGCACCCATGATGACCTCCTTGCAGGGCCGCGCGCATTGCGCGACGCCAACGGGGAGAGTTCGCGGTCGGTGCCATCCCGGGAGCAGCATGGTCGGCAGCCGAGCCGACTCACCCTCCAAATGTCCTATGCCACCACCCTACCCTCACGGGCGACCGTCCATGCACACCTTTCGGCACACGTATGAATACAGGCGGCGAGAGGAAGAGACAAGCTTGTGAGGCGATTATTGAACCCCGCCGATGCAAACAAAAAGCCGCCACAGACCGTAAGACCTGCGGCGGCTTCGCCTCAATTAATAGTTGAGCAAATACCTGAGCCTATCCCTCGATACGGCTCAAAAACTCACGCGTGCGCTGCTCGCGCGGATGGTCGATAACCTGCTCGGCCGGACCCTCCTCGACAATGCGGCCTCCGTCCATAAAGACCACGCGATCGGCAACATCGCGCGCAAACTGCATCGCGTGGGTCACGATCACCATCGTCATATTCTGCGCGGCAAGGTCTTTAATGACACGCAGCACCTCGGCCGTTAGCTCGGGATCGAGCGCCGAGGTCGGCTCGTCAAAGAACAAGATTTCCGGGTCGAGCGCCAAGGCGCGGGCGATACTCACGCGCTGTTGCTGACCGCCCGAAAGCTCACACGGAACCTTGTTCTCGTTGCCCACAAGCCCCATCTGAGCAATCAATTCATGCGCACGAGCTTCCGCCTGCTCGCGCGGGCGCTTAAGAACGCGGATCGGCGCATCGGTGATGTTTTTCATCACGGTATAGTGCGGGAACAGATTGTAGTTCTGAAACACCAGGCCAAATCGCGAGCGCGCCTGCCTGGGCACATCGCCCTTCGCATATACCGCGCCCGAACCCGCATCCGTCGCAACGGCAAGGTCGCCAAACAAGAGCGAGCCTCCGTCGAGCGTCTCGAGCAGCGTGGCACACCGCAGCAGCGTGGACTTGCCGCCACCCGAAGGCCCGATAATCGCCACGACCTCTCCACGCTTTACCTCGAGCGAGATATCCTTGAGCACCTCATTGCCGCCAAACGCCTTGCGAGCGTTCGATATATTCATTACCGAATTAATCATGGTAGTAATCCAATTTTTTCTCGGCGGCGCCCAGCAGCATCTCGACAACGAAATTAAAGACCCAGTAAATCAGCGCCGCAATCGCAAACGGCACCATGCTCACCTGCGAGGCGACCAGCGCCTTGGCCGTCGAGAACATCTCACCCACGCCAATGGCAAACGCCAGCGACGTGTCCTTGACCAGCGTGATGATCTCGTTGCCCATCGCCGGCAGAATACGCTTGGCGACCTGCGGCATCACGATATACAGAAACGTCTGCACGCGCGAATAGCCCAGCACCTCGGCAGCCTCGTATTGACCGCGCGGAATGGACTGCAAGCCCGAGCGATAGATCTCGGCAAAGTAACCGGCGTAGTTGATGATGAACGCCACGACGCACGCCGTCCACTTGGAATCGGGCGTGAGCGAAATGCCGAACACGTAATACGGGGCAAAGTAGATGGCAAACATCTGCAGCATGAGCGGCGTGCCGCGCATGACCGAGATATAGATGCGCGCAATCCAGCGAAGCGGCGCGATTTTGCTCATGCGCATAAACGCCACGGGAATTCCCAGCGGAATCGACCCGAGCAGCGTCAACACAAACAGCTGCAAACTGACCAAGAACCCCTGGCCAAGCATCTGCATCATGACCTGAATAGACATTACTTGAGCACCCAATTATCGAAAGACAAACCATAGCTTGAATATTTATCGCAGAGGTCCTTGACCGTGCCGTCCTCGTAGAGCGCCTTGAGCGACTCGGCTACAGCATCGGCCGACTTGGTGTCGCCCTTCTTAAAGCCAACGGCGTAGTGCTCGCTGGACAGCGGCTCATCAAGCTGCGTATAGGCATCGGGCTTGGCGGCAAGCTGATACTGGGCAATCGAAAGATCGCACGCCACGGCATCGACCGCGCCGCTCTCGAGCTGCATAAAGGCCGTGTTGTACTCGCCGATCGTGTCGAGCGTGGCAAACGTCGCTGCCAGATCCTTCTGGTCACCCTCAAGCACGTCCTGCGCAGCGGAATCAGTCTGGGTAATCACAGTCTTGCCGGCAAGATCGTCCCAGCCCTTGATGCCCGCATCCTTCTTGACCACCAGCACCTGCTCGTTGAGCATGTACGGCTCGGAGAACGTGTAGTCGTCCTCACGACCCTCCATGGTAAAGCCGTTCCAGATGCAGTTGATGGCGCCCGAGTTAAGCAGCGTATCCTTGGCGTCCCAGTCGATGGCCTCGTATTTGACCTCCCAGCCCTGCTTATCGGCAACAGCCTTGGCCAGATCGAGATCAAAGCCGGTGTACTCGCCATCGTCGCCCACAAAGCCGTACGGAGGATAGGACTTATCAAAGCCCACCACGAGCTTCTTGGACTCCGCAGCGCCCTTCACATCCTTGGCTGCAGCAGAACCGGCAGCGGAACCCTTACCGGCACCACCACCGCAGCCTACCAGGCCAAGACCTAGAACCGTAGCGAGCGAACCGGCTAGACCAACAAACTGACGACGAGACATATCGGTATTCATGGTATTCCCCCTTGGTGGCACTTTAGTTAGGTAAAGTGAGTCATGTAACGTTCAGAATCATACACTTTAGCGTGATGGAGCACAAGGGAGGGGTTGCCCGCTGGGCTCCGGGGCGGGGGTTAAGTTTCCTGCTCTACAGTCCTGCTCACGACGGAGGCCACATTAAGTGGCCTCCTGTTCGTGCGGAACTCGCGATAAACTTAACCCCCGCCCCGGAGCCCAGCGGGCAATCATCGTTGTACCTATCACTGATACCAATAAACCGCTTGCATATCGTCTGTTGGCTTGGCACGGTACAATGCTTGTAGCTTTAAATTAATGAATTAGTGGGGTTAATTCATGGCAGAATCTCGTGCGGAGCGTAAGGCTCGTCGTGCTTTGATCGAAGCAGCTGAGGGGTCGGAGGAGAAAAAATCTTCTAAGAAATCCAAGTCGTCTCAGGACGCGAAGGGTAAGTCGGCCAAGGGCAAGGCTAAGGCCAAGCGTCCCGGCTCTCGTCGGAACGAGGATAAGGCATCTCAGACTCGCTCCAAGCGCTCGCATAAAGATCAGGTTTCGTCTGCGCGTAAGGCTGTGGACCCCAGGTCTCCCTGTTCGATCATGAAAGCTTGCGGTGGGTGTACGGCGCTCAATCGTCCTTATAAGAAGCAGTTGGCAGCCAAGCAGGCCGCCATGGAGGAGCTTTTTGCTACCCTTTGCGAGCGCGAGGGCATTAGCGTCGACCCCATTCGCGGTATGGGCGTCACCCTGGGCGACCCGGGCAAATATCCTGCGCCGCGCGGTTTTCGCCATAAGGCCGCCACTCCCTTTGCTCCCGGTAAGGAGGGTGCTGTCCGTTGCGGTTTCTTTGAGCGCGGCACGCACAAGATCGTTGCCGTACCCGAGTGTCCTGTCGAGGCACCGGGTGCCCGTCAGATTCTCAACGGCATCGCACGCGAAGCTGAGCGGCTGCATATTCCCGCCTTTAATGAGGACAAGCATCTTGGTTTGCTTCGCTATGCCGTCGTCCGCTGCGGCTGGCGTACCGACCAGGTCATGGTCACGCTCGTGACCGCTCAGCGCGACTTGCCGCATGCGCAGGAGTTCTTTGAGGCTGTCGCCGCACTCGATCCGCGCATCGTCACCGTCGCCCAAAACATCAACGGACGTCCCGGCAACGCCATCCTCGGCGAGGAAACCCGCATTGTATATGGCGCCGAGTGCATGCGCGACCAGCTGCTCGGCTGCGAATTCGACATCTCCCCCACCGCGTTTTATCAGACCAACCCGCAACAGACCGAGCTGCTCTATCAGCTCGCTTTCGACGGCATGGATTTGCACCAGGGCGATGTGCTCATGGATGCCTACTGTGGCAGCGGTACCATCGGTCTTTGCGCAGCTAAAGATGCCCAGAACAAGGGTATCGGCATTATGCTGCTCGGCGTGGAGCGCAACCCGGCGGGCATTGCCGACGCACGCCGCAATGCCGAGCTCAACGGCCTCACCCGCAGCGCTTGGTTTATGGCCGACGACGCCACCGATTACATCCTGGATGCCGCCGATAACAACGCGCGGGTCGATGTCCTTTCCATCGATCCGCCGCGCGCCGGCTCCACGCCCGAGTTCCTCGAAGCTGCCTGCGCGCTTAAGCCGCGCCGCATCACCTATATCAGCTGCAACCCCGTAACTCAAGAGCGCGACCTGCATCAGCTCCTCGACGGAGGCTATTGCCTGCTCAAGATCACGCCCGTCGACATGTTCCCTCACACCGACCACACCGAAACCGTAGCGGTCCTCGAACGCCGCTAACCAACCTCAGTAGATTTTTGGGACAAGAAAGGGGGCGACCCGCCTGGGCCGCCCCCTTCGCTTGGTTTATAAACTCCGCTACATCCCATTGCGCAGATCGCACACGCCGGCTGCCGCCATCTCGCGCAGCAGCGTCTCGCGGTCGCGCGTCACGATCAAATCCAGCGGGAAGTGAATCTCGTCGAGCATCTTGCGCGCGTGATCGAGCTTGCCAATGGCCATGCCAATGTGGGCATCGGTCGACACGCCAATGCCCACGCCCAGCTCGGCGCAGCGCTCGGCAATCTTGCGGCATACGGCCCAATGCTCAGTGTCGACACCGTGTTCAAGACTATGGTTGTTGATCTCGATAATCTTGTGCTTGGCCTTAGCTGCCAACAGCACCTCGTCGATATCGAACGGCACACCCGAACGCCCCGTGTGACCCAGCATGAACACCTTGGGGTGCTCCAGGGCATTGATATACATCTCGGTCGTCTGGGCCAGCGTCGCGCCCTCAGCAATCTGCGGATTATGCACGCTTGCAACCAAATAATCCAAATTACGCGTAACCAAATCGAACAGCGAATGCTGACGGCTGTACGAATCGCCGGCAATATCGAGCGACACGGGAATGTCCTCGCCAAACAAGCTTCCGTCCAGCGAAACGATATCGACCTCGGCGCCGCGAAGCACCAGCACGCCGCTCCAAATGCGCGGCCAGATATCCTGGTTAATAAAGAACTGGAAACTGCGCAGGTCGTTGGGGCAAGCCGTAACCATAGAGCTCAGATGGTCGGCAGATCCGAGCACCTGCAGGCCACGTTCCGCCGCCCAGTACACATTCTCCTCAATGGTTGAGTACGCATGCGCGGAGAACAGCGTATGAGTATGAATATCACAAGAAAGAAGGTAGGGCATCGGGTCTCCTTGTCCGGTATGGCCGTCGCGTATATTCATTGTACGCATAGCATTCGATGGTCGTAAAACCGCTCCATCCCAACGACACAACGTCCATGACAACGGGGTCTGGCTTAAAACCAAACCCCGTTTCACGTAAAACATTGTAAGCAGAGCGCTTTACTTTTGACGATACTCGTCGGCCAGCTGCTTCCAGGCGGGCAGTGAGTTAACGATAGTCTCGTAGCTCACACAGTAGCCCAAGCGGAACCAGCCCGGCATGCCAAAACTGTCCGAGGGCACCGCGAGCAGCTCATACTTCTTCGCGCGCTCGCAGAAAGCGTTCGCATCGGGCTCCAGCGCCTTCACCCATAGGTAGAACGCACCATCCGGCTCAACATAGGTGTAGCCGTACTCCGCTAGTGCATCGGTAAGCGCGGTGCGGTTGCGCGCATAGGCCTCAACGTCACTCGGCTCATCGATGCAGTCGATAATTACGCGCTGGAAGAGCGCCGGCGCGCACACGAAGCCCAGCGTACGGGCGGCACCGGCAACGGCGGGCATTAGACGAGCTGCCTGAGGATTCGTATTGGGAACCAGGATCCACCCCACGCGCTCGCCCGGTAGCGAAAGCGACTTGGAATACGAATAGCACACGATAGCGTGCTCGTAGATCGAAGGCACCCAAGGCACCTCGGCGCCATAGACAATCTCGCGATACGGCTCATCCGAGATAAGCATGATCGGGTTCTCGGGATCGCGCTTGGCGTTGACCTCGCGTAAAACACTGGCCAGTCGCGTCAGGGTATCGCACGTATACACGGCGCCGGTCGGGTTGTTGGGTGAGTCGATAATGACGGCAGCCGTCTTATCGGTAATCGCCTTGAGCACGTTATCCACGCTCAGCTGGAACGTATCTTCATCGGCGAGCACCTCGACACACGTACAGCCGGCCTTCTCAATCCACACGCGAAACTCCGGAAAATACGGTGCAATGACGATAACCTCATCGCCCGGTTTCGTAACGGCGTTGAGCGTGCAGGTGAGCGAAGCCGCGGCGCCCACGGTCATAATGACATCCTTGCCCTCAAAACTCCTACCAAAGCGGCGGTTGAGCGACTCAGCCACGGCGGTACGGCACTGCGGCAGGCCCGGTGCGGGCGTGTATCCGTGCAGCTGGTCACTCGGCAGTTCAAGCGCCTTTTTGATGGACTCCGCCACGGCAGCGGGCGCCGGAACGCTCGGGTTGCCCAGCGAGAAATCGAACACGTTTTCCGCGCCGATTTGCGCCTTACGCTCAAGGCCATAGCTAAAAATCTCGCGGATGATGGAGCTTTCCGCACCGCGAGCATACATGGTTTCGTTGATCATCTGTTCCCCTTTCGCATAGGCGGTATTGTACGCTTTAGTCGGGCAAAGTGCCTCAGCAATGTTGATTGGGGACAGACTTAAATGCGTGAAAACGCTCATTTAAGTCTGTCCCCAATCAACAGATGGCCCCATATCGCTCAAAAGAAAAAGCCTCCGCAGGTTTCCCCGCGGAGGCTTTCACCACAAAGACTATTTGTCGGCGCCGGTGTCGGCACCGGCATCATCGCCGGCATCATCGGATGCGACTTCGGTATCCTCCTGCATAGCCGCCTGCGCAAATGCCGCGGCATCGGCCGCCAGCTCCTCCTCGCTCATACGAGGCGCGCGCTTCTTGGTCGGCATGCCGGCCGCCTTGGCATTGCGCTCCTCCTTGGCCGCCAGGATATCGCCCTCGCGCTCAAGGTAGGCATTCCACTCGTTGTCGAGCAGGGCGTTCACGGCGTCGCCTTCGACGGTCTCGCGCTCAAGCAGCACCTTCGCCATCAGATCGAGCTGATCGCGACGGGCATCCAAAATCTCGACCGCACGGCGATGGGCTTCGCGCATGATGCGCTGAACCTCGATATCGATGCGGCGTGCCGTCTCCTCGGAGTAATCCTGGTGATCGGCGTAATCGCGACCAAGGAACACCTGATGCTGCGCCTCGCCAAACACTTGCGTGCCCAGCTCCTCACTCATGCCCAGACGCGTAACCATCTCGCGCGCCATCTTGGTCGCACGCTCCAGGTCGTTGCTCGCGCCCGACGTGATGTCATCGCACATGAGCTCCTCGGCAACGCGACCGCCCAAGAACACGGCAAGCTCGTCGAGCATCTCGTTCTTGGTCTTGAGGAAGTGGTCCTCCTGCGGAAGCTGCAGCGTGTAGCCCAGGGCCTGACCGCGGCTGACGATCGAGATCTTATGAACCGGATCGGAGTGCTCCAGGATGTGGCCCACCAAAGCGTGACCGCTCTCGTGGTAGGCAATCGTGGTGCGCTCGGCCTCGGTCATCACGCGACCCTTGCGCTGCGGTCCGGCAATCACGCGCTCCATCGATTCCTCGACCTCGTCCATCGAGATCACGGAACGATGACGGCGAGCGGCCAGCAGCGCAGACTCGTTGAGCAGATTTGCCAGATCGGCGCCGGTGAAGCCAACGGTCATCTGGGCGAGCTTCTCAAACTTCACGTCCTCGTCCATCGGCTTGTTCTCGGCATGCACGCGCAAGATCTGCTCGCGGCCCTTCACATCCGGACGGTCGACCGTAACCTGACGGTCAAAACGACCGGGACGCAGCAATGCCGGATCCAGGATGTCAGGACGGTTAGTCGCAGCGATCAGGATGACCGACTCGCTCTCCTCAAAACCGTCCATCTCGACCAGCAGCTGGTTGAGCGTCTGCTCGCGCTCGTCGTGGCCGCCGCCCAGGCCGGCTCCGCGCTGACGTCCCACGGCATCGATCTCATCGATGAAGATGATGCAGGGCATGGTCTTTTTGGCCTTATCAAACAGGTCACGCACACGGGACGCGCCGACACCGACATACATTTCCACGAAGTCGGAGCCGGAAATGGAGTAGAATGGCACCCCCGCCTCACCGGCGCAGGCACGGGCCAGCAGGGTC
>URYW01000057.1 GCA_900552145.1 uncultured Collinsella sp.
GCATTTGGACAATCTGACGTTCAACTTCAAGGGCGCGACCAGAAGGTCAGCGCCCTTTCGTTTCACGTCACCTTGTCTCAAATGCGGCCCGCTCGCTGCCGTTGCCAAAACATCGGCGTTGCCTTGCTTCGGGAATGCGGCAGATAGAGACGTTCCTTTTCTGCCGGCAGTTTGGGACACTCCTTACGGGGCACCCCCTCCACAGCGCCTATGCCAGCTTGTCGATTTGCCCAATCTCCCAGAGCGGAATATTGACGAGCGTGCCTTCGTCTCTATATGCCGCTAACGATGTTCTCACGCAGCGCTCGAGCTTGAACTTCTCGCAGGCAATCCTCAGGCTCTTTGCTTTGAGATTCTCTGCCGCCTTGACCTCGAGCGGAAGCACGGTCCCCGCATGGTCGACGGCAAAGTCAGTCTCTGCATTGCCGGAGGAGGATGACCAATACGCGGGAGTATTGCCTTGGAGCAAAAGCTCCTGTGCGACGTATTGCTCGGTCAGCGAGCCTTTGAACTCCGTAAAAACAGCGGGCCCGTTCAGAACAATGGCTGGCGTGAGGCCGGAGAGTGCTCCGAGGATGCCGGTGTCGATGCAGAACAGCTTGAAGCCTGAGAGATCCTCGTAGCTTGTGAGCGGTGCTCTTAGGGCGGAAACACGTGGTACCTTATGAACGATTCCATAGTCCATGAGCCACTGGAGGCTTTCCTCAAAATCGCGTGCGCGCGCCCCGGGACGAAGCGCGCCGTAGACGAACTTCTTGTTTTCCTTTGCGAGCTGGCCGGGAAGGGATTTCCAAACCAGCCTCATGCGCTCGACGATGCGGGCTGGCGCATGCTTGCCAAAATCGGATTCATAAGCTTCGATGATTTGCTGCTGAAGCCTGCGGGCCTCGATGAAATCGTGGGAGGCGGCGAAAGCGGAGACAACTTCTGGCATGCCACCGACAACGAGGTATTCCTTGAGCAGGCGCTCGAGCTTTTCGGAAACGTTTGTCAGCAGGTCCATGTCTGCGGCAAGGATGGCATCTGCGAGCGGATCGCCATCGACGGCACGAACGAACTCGACAAACCCCATGGGGCGCATGGTAAGCTGGTCGATCTTGCCGACGGGGAACGACTCGTTTTCGCGTCGGAGCGCGAGCCCCATATAGGAGCCGGCTGCCATGATATGGTATTCCGGCGCCAGCTCGTTGAAGTATTTGAGCGAGGTGATGCCACGCGGTGCCTCTTGGATTTCGTCGAAGATGATGAGCGTGTCTGTCGGCGTTATGGTCTGGCCGTGCAGGAGCTCTATCTGGGAGATGATGCGTTTGGGGTCAAGGCTTCCGTCGAACAGCGAACGTGCGCCCGGTTCGAGCATAAAGTCAAAACGGATGACGTTTTGATACTGCTGGCCTGCGAATTCGTTGAGAAGCCAGGTTTTTCCCGTCTGGCGGGCCCCCTTAAGCAGGAGGGGCTTGCGGTTTGCCCTAGATTTCCAAGCGATGAGTTCGTCCATTAGCTGTCGCTGCATACTGCCCCCTAACGATCATGGTTAGTATAAGACCGTCTTGGTCTTTCCATCGAAAAATGTGGGAGTAAACCACGTTTTTCCATCGAATAATGTGGGAGGTAACCACGTTTTTCCATCGAATAATGTGGTGGTTTAGGTCGGCACCTGGGGACGTTCCTTCTCTGCCGGCAGTTTGGAACACTCCTTGTTTTGGTGCAAATTAGCTACCCTTGCATCAGAAAACGGCGCCCGTCGGCGATATTGCCGGCGGGCGCCGTTGTCGTGTGGGCGGTTATGTCGTGCGGGCTGCGGTTGAACGCCCGGTCCTGCGCTCTATAGCGAGTCGATAAAGCGCTGTTGGGCGGCGCGGCCGGCTTCGTCCCACTTAAAGACGCCGGCGTTGTCGAGCACGTGGCCAAACACCACGCCGACCTCCTCGTGCAGGATATCGATGGCGTTGTCGGCCGTAAGCTCGTCGGCGCGGCGAGCAAAGACGTCCTCGGCCCACGCGGCATGGCTGCGACAAAGATCATCGCCCTCGAGCGCACCGGCAAGGTCGTAGCTGGCATCGACCTTGGCTGCCAGTAGATGCTCGCGGACAGCGCCGAGCTCGGGAACCAAGCGCGGCGGCAAAATGGCCAGGCCCATGACCTCGATCAGGCCGATGTTCTCCTTCTTAATGTGGTGGTACTCGGCATGCGGGTGGAATACGCCCAGCGGATGCTCGTCGGTCGTGATGTTGCAGCGAAGCGCCAGGTAGGCCTCGTAGATCTCGCCGCCGGCGTTGCCGCGGGAGTCGACGCGGCGAATGACGGGCGTCACGGTGTTGTGGGCCACACCGTCAGCCGTGTGTGCGATGACGCCTACGGACGCATCGGTCCACTCCCGCCAGGCGAGGATTATCTTCTCGGCGGCATCGAGCAGCTGGGTGCGGTCGTGCGAGCGAAGGCGCAGCACCGAGAGCGGCCACTGCAGCACAGTGCCAGTGACTTGGTCAAAGCCGGGCACGCTAAACTGCGAGACCTCGGCGGCATGCATCATGGGGAACTCGTGCGTGCCGCCCTGGAAGTGGTCATGCGACAAGATCGAGCCGCCCACGATGGGCAGGTCGGCGTTGGAGCCGATGAAGTAGTGCGGGAACAGGTCCACAAAATCGAGCAGGCAGGTCAGCCCCTTGCGGTTCACGTGCATCGGGCGATGCTCGGAGCTCATCGTAATGCAGTGCTCGTTAAAATACGCATACGGGCTGTACTGGAAGCCCCAGCGCTCGCCGTCGAGCTGAATGGGAATAACGCGCAGGTTCTGACGGGCGGGATGAGCGCCGCCGTCGGCTGCGGCGGAGCGTCCGGGGTAGCCCTCGTTCTCGATGCAGAGCTGACAGGCGGGATACTTCTCGCCCGTGTTTTTGGCGGCACCGGCTGCGGCAATATCGCGCGGGTCCTTTTCGGGCTTTGACAGGTTGATGGTGATCTCCAGGTCACCCCAGTTGGTGGAAGTACTCCATTTGATGTTGCGCGCGATGGCGGCACGGCGCACGTAGCCGGCGTCGCAGCACAGACCATAGAACCAGTCGGTCGCGGCGCGGGGCTCGTTGACGCCCATGCGTCCGTTGAACTCCTCGTTTACAACTGAAGGCCTCGGCATCAGTACGCCCATGATGCGCATGGCGATGCGGTCTCGGCCCGATGCCGTGTCCTCGGCGGCACCGTTGGCAACGGCGGCCTCGGAAAGCGCGGCAAGCGTGCCTTCAAGATCAAAGTCGGGGAGTGTATCGGGGTGCAAGAGCGATAGTTTCTCAACCTGGAGCGCCCAGGTCATGTCGAGCGCGGGACCCGTGGCGCCGATGCACTCCAGAATGGTGTTGTAGGCCCAGATGCGGTCGTCCTGTCCGATCATCGATCGGTGGATGGCATATTCGATAAGGCCCTGCGCAGCCTCGCGCACGTCGGTCATTACAGCCATGCTGCGTAAGCCCCCTTGTCAGTAATTGCGTAGTGGCGAGCAGAGCCCTCGCCCAGCCAGCCGTTCATCTTGGCAATGAAGGTGTCGACCAGGTCGAGCGGCACGAAGGCCTGGATGGTGCCACCAAAGCCGCCACCGTGGATACGGACGGCGCCTCGGCCGTCGAGTACATGCTCGGCCAGTGCCAGGGCATACATCGAAGACTGCTCGGAGCCCAGCTTGGCAACAACATTCTGCAGGTACATGGCGGAGCTGGCGCCGGACTCGCGCGTCAGGACCAGGAACCGGTCAATGTCGTCGGCGTTCAGAGCTGCCCAGCGCTTATCGACCAGGCCGTTCTCGTACCAGTAGTGAACGGCGCGCAGGCAGGCGCGGTCGCCCAGCTTGGCGCGCAGCTCGGGGAGTTTGGCGTCAAAGTCGGCAACGTCGACCTCGCATAGGCGCGCCTTGCCAAACTCGGCAGCGACGTCCTGCATCTCGCGCGGAACGGCGGCGTAGTCGTCGGTGGCGGCCACGTGGTCGGCACCGACCTTAACGAGCACGAGCGCGTAGCCGTGATCCTCAAAGTTGAGCTCGAGCTTCTGGGTTTTAGGCTGAGCCTGGTCCTCAAAGTCCATGTAGGCAAGGCCGCCCAGGCACACGGCTGCCTGATCCATAAGACCGCAGGGCTTGCCGTAATAGTTGTTCTCGGTGCGCTGGCTCATCTGGGCGAGCGCGACGGGCTCGATGGCGGGTGCGCCCCAGAGGGTTTCCATGGCACGACCGTATGCGGCCTCGACGGCGGCAGAGCTGGAAAGGCCGCCACCCGAGGGGACGGAGCAGGTGAAGGCGAAGTCGAAGCCCTGGGGCTCACCGCCCAGAGCTGCAATCTCGTGGGCCATACCGCGGACGAGGCTCGCGGACGTACCCTTCTCGGACTCCTGAACGTCTAGCGTGTCGAGCGTGATTTCAAACGTGGGATAGCCCTCGTCGGCTACGCGAACCTTGTTGGAATCGGTTGCCACGGCGATGCCGTCGACGGCGACATCGAGCGAGCCGGCGATAACGTGGCCACCCTCGTGGTCGGTGTGGTTGCCGCTGATCTCGGAACGGCCGGGCGCGTGCACGTAGAGCACCTGGCGGTCGTCGATGGGGCCAAACTCCTCCTCGAACAGCTTGGTGAGCGTGGCGAATGTCTTTTCGTCGGGGGTGGTCATGGGAGTCCTTTCCTTGGCGTGCCCGGGTGGGTTTTGCGTCGTTATGAGTACGTTAACAACTTGTAGCGGCATGAACCAAGTGTTCACGATACCGCACGTTACGGGCTATGTTAACGTACTCATAACACATCGCTTGTCACTTTTTGAGAATCTGGTAATCGGTAGAAATACAGCCGTGAACGGTACTGCCGTATGGACTTATAAAGCAGAAGAGATGCAGATAGAAAAAGTAGAGTACGTTAACATGCGTCCGACGATAGCGGGCCTCGGCGCGGGATGTATTACTGCCCGGGCCGGCATTCACGCTATTCAGATCTCGCAAGGGTGAAGGTGATCCTGTGGCAAGGCGCCCGTCCAACGATACAGGTACGCGTCCGGTCTCCATGGCTGACGTCGCCCGCGCTGCCGGCGTTTCGCAGCAGACGGTTTCGCGCGTCGCCAACGGCTTGCCCAACGTTAACGAGCAGACGCGCCAGCGCGTGCAGGCTGCTATGCAAGAGCTCGGCTTTCGTCCGAGTTATGCCGGTCGCTCGCTGCGCGACGGCCGTTACCATTCGGTCGGCCTATGCATCAACGATGTCACCAAGTTTGGCAACCTCTCAATGATCGACGGCATCGCCAGCGCTGCTCGCGAGCATCATTGCGCCATCACGCTGGTCGAGATGTCCAAGACCGAGGAGTTTTCGCTTGCCGAGGCAACGCGTCGTATGGCCGCATTGCCCGTGGACGGTATCATCATCGGCATGAGCCGTATGGCTCCCGATTTTGAGACGTTTGATCCACTGCCGGGTATTGGCACGGTCATCGTTACCATGTACGCGCACCCGCGGGTGACCACGGTCGACTCCGATCATTACGGCTGCTCGCTATTGCTTATGGATCACCTGTTTGAGCTGGGGCACGAGCAAATTCGCTATATTGGCGGCCCGTCGTTCTCGGTCGACGAGCAATTTCGTCGCGCCGGTTGGCAGGATGCGCTCGAGCGTAAACACATCGAGCCGGCAGAGCCGCTCGAGGGCGACTGGTCTGCCAACAGCGGCTACGAGGCCGGCAGGTACCTGGCCGAGCACGACCGCACTATGACGGCGATTTACGCGGCAAACGATCAGATGGCAAATGGCGCGATTGCCGCGCTGCGCGATAGCGGTCTGCGCGTGCCCGAGGACGTAAGCGTGGTGGGCGTCGACGATTCGCTCGATGATTTTGTAGCACACAACGAGCTCACGACCGTGCGATTCGATCTACATCAGCGCGGACGCGAGGTATTCGAGCATGCGGTTCCCGAGGCGGGTACGGCGGGCAAAACCGTTGCCATTCGTATTCCCGGCCAGCTCATTATTCGACATAGTACGGCGATACCACGCTCATAGTTTGTGCGGGTAAACGGCGGTATATTTCGTCTCAATAACAATCGATAAGGATGCTGGCAGATAGCCGTTGCTATGAAGACGAGTGTTATGATAGACGGGTTTTTTGTCTATCTAGGAGGCTTTGCCTGATGGAGATCACCAAGGATATCCGCTACATTGGCGTCAACGATCACGACATTGACCTGTTCGAGGGCCAGTACGACGTGTCCGAGAACGGTATGGCATACAACAGCTACGTTATCTTGGGCGATAAAATCGCTGTCGCCGATTCGGTCGACGCTGGCTTTGTCGACGAGTGGCTCGGCAACCTCGAGGCCGCGCTCGATGGCCGTACGCCCGACTACCTGGTTGTTCATCACATGGAGCCCGATCACTCCGCCGGTATCGCCGCCTTTATGGAGCGCTATCCCCAGGCACAGATTGTGGCCAGCGTGGGTGCTTTCCGCATGATGGTCAACTACTTTGGCACCGACTACCCCGAGCGTAAGATGGTCGTCAAAGAGGGCGACGTGCTCGACCTGGGTGGCCACAGCCTAACGTTTGTCGGCGCCCCCAACGTGCACTGGCCCGAGGTGCTCTTCTCCTACGAGTCTACCGACAAGGTGCTCTTTAGTGCCGACGGTTTTGGCAAGTTCGGCGCCAACGACATCGAGGACCCGGAAGGCTGGGCTTGCGAGGCGCGCCGCTACTACTTTGGCATCGTCGGTAAGTTCGGCAAGTTCGTGCAGACCGTGCTCAAGAAGGCCGCCGACCTGGACATTCAGATCATCTGTCCGCTCCACGGCCCCGTACTGACCGAGAACCTGGGCTATTACCTCGACACCTATAACACCTGGTCGAGCTATCAGCCCGAGGACGAGGGCATCACGATTGCCTATGCGAGTGTGTATGGCCATCTGAAGGCTGCCGTTGAGGAGCTCGCATCTGCTCTCGAGACCCGCGGCCAGAAGGTCTCCGTCTTTGACCTGGCTCGCGATGATATGGCCGAGGCCGTTGAGGATGCGTTCCGCTATGACCGTCTGGTGCTCGCCTCCATCACCTATCAGGGCGAGATCTTCCCGTTCATGAGCACCTTTATCCATACGCTTGCCGAGCACGCCTATCAGAACCGTACGGTGGCACTCGTCGAGGCCGGCTCTTGGGCGCCCACCGCTGCCAAGGTTATGACCAAGGAACTCGAGGGCATGAAGGACATCACCCTGGCGCAGAACAAGGTGACCGTGCTGGGTTCGCTCAACGACGCCTCGCGCGCTCAGATTGAGGTTCTCGCCGACGAGCTGTCCAAGTAGCGACACATTCACTTCTGATGCTCAACCACCACAAAGGAGACCTTTGTGGTGGTTTTTGTTTAAGCGCCGGCGATGACGAGGGCTGGACGTGAGCTGTCAGTGGCCTCGGCGATCGAGGTGGCGACGGCATGGTCGGGGTCACGGTCCATCACGATGGAGTCGACATCGGCAAGCTCGGCAAAGCGGTACATGCCGCGTCCGTTAACCTTGCTGGCGTCCATGAGGGCGACGCTTTGATGGGCTGCGGCGATCATAGCCGTTTTGGTCTCGGCCATCTGGGGAAAGTCGGTCGTAAAGCCGCAGCCGGGAACAAAAGCTCCAGGGCACATGACGGCAAGATCGGCGTGGACCATTTGGAGCGCCTGCATAGTGAGCGGTCCGTACAGATAACGATGGCCTTTGCGCAGCGCCCCGCCCGGCATGACGACATCGACTGAGGGCATGCTCTCGTCGATGTAATCGGCAATGGTAATGTCGGCCGTGATGACGGTGATACCGTCGCGCTGATCGAGGAGCCGGACGAACTCGAGCGCCGTGGTGCCCGAGTCGACGAGCAACGTGTCGCCGTCACTGACGAGCTCGATGGCGCTTTGCGCGATGGCCTGCTTGGCGGCGACGTTGACATTGATGCGGCGATCCTGCGTGGAGACGGTTAGGCGTTTGTGGAGCGACACAGCGCCGCCATGTGTGCGGCGCAGCTTGCCTGCTTCGGCGAGCGCGTCTAGGTCGGCGCGGGCGGTGACGGAGGACACGCCAAAGGTCTGGGCGATTTCTGCTACCTGCACCGAGGCGTTATGCTCAAGCATCTCCATGATGGCGGCACGACGCTCATCGGCGAAGGCTCGGGTTGTTATATGGGCCATAGCTGCTCCATCCTCAACTGAAATTTGCAGGAATTGTGTTGAGTCCATTTTCGTTCATTTTCTTTTTGAGTAAGAAAACACCTTTCGATTACTTATCTTTTCTATAAAAGAAAGATGATTCGCTTGAAAACTGCAATGTTGTATAGAGGGATCCGGCGCGAATCCCTTCCGTTTACTTTTCAAAAACGATTGTATTGACCTGCATGGGCTCAATATCTCGCGCGTGCAAAGACGCTGAATTTCATACAATGAACGCAGAAAAACGCAAGGTAAAACGCCTTGTGAACAACTACGCCCGATGTCCAGATGCGGGCGAGGGAGAGGAGCAAACGCTCATGGCACTTGTTACCACCGAAAAGATGCTCAAGGACGCCCAGGCCGGCCACTACGCTGTTGGCGCTTTCAACGTCGAGAACCTCGAGTTTGTTATGGCCGTTCTGGCCGCTGCCGAGGAGACCAAGTCCCCCGTCATCATGCAGACCACCCCGGGCACCATCAAGACCGCTGGTCTGGACTACTTCTACGGCATGGTCAAGGCTGCCGCCGAGCGCGCTTCCGTGCCCGTCGCCCTGCACCTCGATCACGGCGATGGCTATGACCGCTGCATGCAGGCTTTCCGCACGGGCTACACCTCTGTCATGATCGACGGCTCGCACGAGTCCTTCGAGGACAACATCGCCCTGACCAAGTCCGTCGCCGACGCTGGCCGCGCTATGGGCGTGCCCGTCGAGGCCGAGCTCGGTAAGGTTGGCGGCAAGGAGGACGACGGTCCTGCGGTTGAGGGCGAGAGCCCCTACACCGATCCTGCCGAGGCCAAGGAGTTCGTCGAGCGCACCGGCTGCACCTCCCTCGCTATTGGCGTTGGTACCAGCCACGGCGTGTACACGAGCGATCCGCACATCGAGCAGTCCGTGGTCAAGGCCATCCGCGACGCCGTCGACGTGCCGCTGGTTCTGCACGGCACCTCCGGTGTGCCCGATGAGCAGGTTGCCGAGGCTGTGAAGAACGGCATCTGCAAGGTTAACTACGCTACCGAACTGCGTCAGGCCTACACCAAGGGCTTCATGGCCTACATGGCCGAGAACCCCGCCTGCTTCGATCCCAAGAAGCCGGCCAAGGAGGGTATGCGTGAGATCACCGAGCTGGTTAAGATCCGCATGACCAACCTCAACTCTGTGGGCAAAGCAGAGTAACAGCAAGGGTACTCTGATCCCACCGGACGGTTTGGGCGGGTCCCGTACTTAGTTTCCAAAACGTCCTCGCGCATGAAGGCCCCCGTTGTCTCGCTTCTTCGAAGCGTTGACAACGGGGGCCTTCGCGCTGCGGAATGATTTTGGAAACTAAGTACGGGACCCGCCCAAACCGTCCTGCTCAATCGCCCTTGTGGTGTTGGGGCTGAAAGGGTGGGACGGGTGGGTTATTTGGTTGTTAGGGTTAGTAGGTCGTTGGGGGTTTTGAGGTTGTAGGTGGCATTTGGGATGTCTTGGTGTGATCCCCATGCTGCTCTGGCAAAACTGACCCCTGCTGAAGTTGCGCATTGTTCGTCGTAGACGGTGTCGCCAACGTAGACGACGTTGCCAGGATTCGCGCCCGTACGCCGGAGATATTCGAGCATGGGAGCGGGTGCGGGTTTATGTTCGGTTGTGTCTTCGACAAGGATGATGTGCTCAAAATACTTATCGAAGCCAAGGGGTGCAATTTCTTCTGCGTATTCATTGCGCGCACGTGAGGAGACGATGCCAAGTTTGCAGCCGTTGTCGGAGAGTGTTGCGATAACTTCGTGCAAGCCGGGAAACACGCTGATGGTGCTTTTAAAGCTGGCGGCAACTTGGCACCAGCGATCCAGCGTTGCCTGTGAGTAGATCCCAAGTTTCTCAAGGGCGTTCTTGCCGGGTATGCCGAGGGCAAATTCAAGCTCGTGTCGGGGGAGCGTTTTGCCGGTTTCTTCTTGGATAATCTGGCCAAGCGATGACAGCACGCTTTCTTCTGTATCTGCCAATGTCCCATCAACGTCAAATACGATATGGTCAAAGTGCTTCATATGGTTGCTCCTCTCTGTTGTTTGCCTGCAAGTTTGATGCGGTGACAGAAGAAAGGCTAGCGGGATTTCTGCCTGGTGCTATCGAGATTCTGCCTCGCTGCTCGATAGCTCGAAGGAGTGCACCCCATTTGTTCTTTAAATACCTGGCCAAGATGGCTTGCTGTCGCAAAGCCGCATTGGCGCGCGACCGTCTGTACCGTTCGCGTGGTGTGTGCCAAGAGCTTGCAAGCACGGTTTATACGGTATGCGCGTAGATATGCCGCCGGGGTCGTTCCTGCGCAAGCTTCGATAATGCGGTAACACTCTCTTTCGCTTACGCCGGCTGCAGACGCCATCTGGGGCACATCTATAGCGACTGCATAGTTTGCGCGGATATAGTCCAGGATTGCCTTGAACTGTACGTCGCGGTTGGTCATCCAAGAGGCGTTGTCGGAGGAAAAGAGCGGTTCGGCCTTGGCGTAAATCTGAATCCAGAGCTCTGACAAGCTATTCCGAAGCGCCATCTCGTTCTGCGGCCGTTGAAGGTCGTGGTTAAAGGAACTCTTCAGCAAATCGATAAAGGGCATATCGTCGGGGTTGGTGGGCGACCATTTGAGCACATCGACGCCTCGACATTGCAGCAAAGGATTGATATAGCGCTTTTGAAGGCGTCCCGCGGGATCGCCGAGCATCGACGGCTGAAAGATATGCAACATTTGAATGGCTGGTGCCGAATTGGGTGATTGCAGCGTGCTGTGCAAAACGCCGCCGTTGATAAAGCCGGCGGACCCTTCCTCAAAGCGCACGTGTTCATGAGCCGCGCGCGTTCGATAGTCAATCGCTCCCTGCTCCATGTAGAAAAGCTCGACTTCGGAATGCCAGTGCCAGGGGACGGAATTGCCCGGATAGCGAGCGAATTCTGCGCGTTCGGCAATATAGGGCCAGTCTTCGGCGGTCTCGGGAAACGCTTCCTCGCGTCCTCCGCGGTGCAATTCTATGTGATCCATGTTTCGCATGGCATCAGTATAAAGCGCAATGGGCTTAGATTGCTCTTGCCTGTTCGGGGAACGCCTTGTCTAGGGATGCTTGGAGCATTTCGAAGGATGCTCGTAAGTTGAGGCTCTGATCGGCT
>URYW01000058.1 GCA_900552145.1 uncultured Collinsella sp.
TATGTCCGAGCTCGCCATCGTTCGCACGCTCACCCCGAGCATCGCGGGCGTCGGCCTGTTCATCTTCGTCGCGCTAACCCTTGCCAACGCGTCGGATGGCGATTCCGGCATGAGCGCCGGCGCCTGCGCGGTCAGCGCCATGTCGCCCATCATGGTCATGAGCTCGCTGGCCGGCTTCGACAATCAAAACGGATGGGAGCGTTATCGGGCAACGCTGCCTCTCACGCGCAAAGACATTATTTGCGCACGCTACCTGTGCATCGTTGTCTTCTCGGCCATCATGGCCTGCGCCGCCGTGCTTTTGAACATCATCGCCCTTCCGTTCTTCAACAGCGCGGGCGTGGCCTCGACAGGACAAACCATCTTTGAGATCGCAATTGCCTCGGCAGCATCGATGCTCATCTCCCTCATGATGGTGTTCTTGGCACAGCCGCTGTTCTTCCGATTTGGACACATGGAGGCACTGCGCCTATCCGTTGGCCTGTTTGCCCTACTCGGATGCCTTACCATGGCAATGCTGAGCTCTTCCAACCCCATTAGCAACTGGCTCATGTCGATTGCCGGAGCGAATCCCGACCCTGCCGTCCTCGGCTGTCTGTGCGCAGGCATCGCCGTACTTGCCCTCGCGCTATGTGCAATCAGCTGCGCTGTCAGCACCAAGGTCTATCGAGCACGCGATCTGTAGCCACGCGTATCTCAATCCACGAAGGACGCAATCGCCGCCCCTCCCCGTAAATCCGTGACAAATGGCATATCCCCAGCGTGAGCCACCGTACTATTTGCGCAGCGGCTTGGGCAGTGGAATGCCGGCGGCGATGACGGCCGCGATGATCATGCAGACGATACCCTTGAGTGGAAAGCACATAAGCAGCAGGCCCACGACCATGACCGGCTGACGCATGACCGCACCCATCGTCGATGCCGTGCAGACGGCGACGCAAAAGACCGGATCTGCGCCGGTGAGGATGGCCAGGCCATAGCCCAGGCTTACGCCCGAGAAGATAACCGGGAAGAAGTGGCCGCCGCGCCAACCAAGGTTGATGAGGGCGGGCGTCAGCATGGCCTTAACAAGACCGGTCGCGATAAGCACGCCAGCGGGAATGGTCAGATAGGTCTCCATGAGCACGTCGGCCTGGGTCTCGCCGGCAAACATGGTGTAGGGCAAAACCGTGCCGCAGATGGCGAGCGCCAGACCGGCCAGCATGGCCTTGACGACGGGGCGCTCCCCTATGACATGGGAAAACGCTTCGCTCGCGTGCTCCGAGACAAAGTACAGCCAGCCGCAGATTGTTCCGATCAGCGACAGAGGGATGAGCCAGGTAAGCTCCAGGTTGCCCACCTCGGCGGACTCGAACCTGGGCATGCCCATGCCGCCGCCTATGAGCTGGCCGAGCAGCAGATAGGTGCCCAGGCCGCCGGCAATCGCAATGCCGTAGACCACGGTCTTCTGTGCCTTGGGCAGCTTGATCGTGATCTCGTCGGACGCAGAGCCCTCGTCGCCGTCGGCGCTACCGGCAAGCGGCGCCACAAAGCCAAAGACGGGCGCGGTAAAGAGCGCCGTCAGGGCAGCCTGGGTACCCAGCAGCGTGAGCTCCCTAAACTCGGCGCCAAAGCGACGCATGCGGTCGCCGACCCAGCTGCACAGACCGGCGATAACGCCGGTCAGGCCGGCCTCCGGTCCAAGGCTTCCGCCAAACAGCAGCGGCAGCAACGCCGCGAGCGAAAGCTTGCCCAGGTTGTCGTATGGGTAGCGCCCGTCTTGCTTAACCTTAGCCATCACCTGGTTGAGATCATCGGTCTTGGTGCCTGTCATCTTCTCGTACAGACCAATTAACAGACCGCCCAGCAAGCAGACAAAAAACGGGTACGGCAAAAAGCCAAACGGGCCGCTGGCAAGCTCGGGCGAAGCGACGCCCAGCGCATGCGGAATCTCGGTCCATAGATAGTCGATACCGTGCTCCATCGCAAAAAAGAACAGCCAGACCGCGGCACCTGCGAACGCACCGGTCACGGCAACGCTAACTAAAAACAGCGCGCGGTTTGTGGGTTTGGCAAGGTTATCCATCGGGTCCTCCCGCGGTCAAAGTCGACATAGTTACGTTTTATTGTAGAGCGAGCGTTGCCCGAACGAGCCAACCGTCTGCGCCGCAAACGGCACCATTGGGAGCCATTGTAGGGCAGGCTCAAGACCTATCCGTTGATAATCGAGGCAATCTCGCGCAAATCGTCGGCAAAGTAAATGCCTTGCTGGCGCCTCGGGCTCGAAAGCCCCTTATCAATCATGTGCCCGAGCAACGCCTTGAGGTCGTTGTAGTAACCGTTCAGGTTGTACAAAATGCACGGCGCATCGAGATGCCCCAACGACACCGCGGACATGACCTCGGCAATCTCCTCGAGCGTGCCCGTCCCACCGGGAAAGGCGATGAACGCATCGCCGAGCTCAATCATCTTGGCCTTGCGCTCGGCCATATCGCTCGTCACGATAAGGTCGTCGATACCGTCATGCTGAAACTCGGCCTCGATAAAAAAGCTCGGCTCCACACCCGTCACATGTCCGCCTGCCTCGAGTACGCTATCGGCGAGCGCGCCCATCAGTCCCGATTTGGACCCGCCGTATACGAGCGCGTGTCCGTTGGCGCCAATCCAATTGCCCAGCTCCTGCACCGCGGGCAGAAACGCCGGGTCGTTGCCGACGCTCGCGCCCAGGTACACCGTGATGTTCATATGCAATCCCCCTCGTCGTGACGCGCGGCACCCGTTCTATCGTTGCCGACGACGGTATTCGCGCACGCGGCGCGACAAATCGGCGAGCTCATCGCGGTCGAGTTCTTCCAAATGCTCAAGATCGTCCATAAAGCGCGCCATGGTGTCCTTTTGGCGCAGCTTGATGAGCGTATTGCAGTAGTTCACCGCCACGCCCGTAAGCATGGCGATATAGAAGATACTGATGACGCTTAGGATAACGGTAATGCCGCGGGCAACCGGCGTTTCAGCGGGGATATCGCCAAAGCCGATCGTCGAGACCGTCTCAAAGCTAAACCAGAGACCATCGCCAAACGTGAGGGTCGTGGGCTCGGACAGCCAGACAGCCGTCGAGCAAAGCAGATAGAAAATAAGAAACAGGCCCGTGATGCGTGCAAAGCCAGCCTGTCGCAGCACATCGGCAAGCGTCCTGAGCTTTTTCATCGCGACCCTTTCCACGGACAACCAATCACGTTCGCTCGGTATTGTCCCACGCCTCCCCAGCAAACGGAACTAGTCATTGGGGACGTTCTTAAATGACTAGTCAAACAAGAACGTCCCCAATGACTAGTCGTTTAAGAACGTCCCCGATGACTGCCGGGCGTGAGCGTTTAGCGGTACAGCTGCCGACTGGGCAGGCTGAGCTGGTATCCTTATGCGGTATTGTCTCGATTCGTTAGGATTGCATGTGAGAGCTGCCACTGTCCTTCGTTCAGTTATATGTCGCGCCCTGGCCATTGTGCTTGCCGCGCTTGCCGCACTGAGTTCCATCGCGCCTGTCCAGGCTTTTGCCGATGACTCTAGTCAGCCAGTCAAGACGGTCCGCGTCGGCTGGCTCGTCAACAACGAGGGCTTCCAGAACGGCACCCCCGGCGAGCGTCTCTCGGGATGGGGTTACGAGTACCTCCAGACCCTGTCGTACTACACGCCCGGCTGGCGGTACGAATACGTCTCCGGCACCTTCACCGAGCTTATGGACATGCTCGAGGCAGGCGAGATCGACCTCATGCCCAACATCTCCTACTCCGAGGAACGCGCCCAAAAGCTGCTCTTTTCCTCGAACCCCGAGGGCACCGAGCGCTACTACATCTACGCCAGGCCCGACCGTGACGACCTGGCCAAGGGTGACCCTCAAGCACTCCAGGGTCTCACCATCGGTTACAACTCCGGTGTTATGCAAACCATCGTCGGCCAGCAGTGGCTCGCCAACGAGGGAATCGCCTGCACATACAGGGAGTATGACGGAGGCTCCGTTCTCTTTGACGCGCTCGCAAACGGCGAGGTCGACGCCATCATCATGAACGACACCATTTCGTCGCCCGAGGCGTCGCCCATGTTCTACGTCGGTTCGAGCGACTACTACTTTGCCGTTCCCAAAAGCCGCCCCGACCTGATGGACAACATCAACTCCGCAATGGCGGCAATCAACCGCGTCAACCCCCGCTATAACGACGAGGTCAAATCGAACTATTCAGCGCAAAACAGCGGATCATCCTCGCTCACCGGCGATGAGCGCGCCTGGCTCAAGGCGAACAACAGCACCATCACGCTCGGCTACATTACGGGCAAACTCCCCTACTGCAACGAAGACGAAGACGGCAAAATGGAAGGCTCGCTCGCGTCGCTTGCGACGACGTTGCACGATAAATTTGGCATTACGGTCAAAACCGTCGCCTTTGATAGCTACAAGATGATGTCAAAGGCCCTGTCAAAGGGAAGCATAGACGTCGCGCTGCCGGTATACCGAGATTACTGGTTTGCCGAGCAATCAGGCGTTGTGCAGTCGGTATCGTTGGGGACCATATCCCTCACCGCCATCCACAGCGGAAGCAACCTGAACAAAGACCTTCAGAACATCGCCTGCACCAAATCATCGTTTATCAACCGAAACGTACTTGAAAGTCTGTTCCCCACAGCGACCGTGACCGAATACCGATCCGACGATGAAGCGTTCGACGCCCTCAGGAGGGGAACGGCGCGCTGCGTCGTCGCTCCCAGTTCACGCGTAAAAACCCTCGGCGATCGTTATGATCTCGAGGACTGCGAGACGGTCGAGCTCCCTGACACCTGCGAGCTCTCGTGCTGGATTTCGCGCGGAAAGCCTGAGCTGCTGGGAATCATCAACAAGGGCATCATCAATGCCGGAGAGTCGCTCTCCGCAAGCAATTTCTCCTCCACGTCGTACACGGCCCAGGAATCCAACACGCTTCAATTCCTTTATCGCAACCGCACCGCCATTGCAGCCACCCTCATCGGTATGTTGTCGGTCGGCATCGTCCTGCTCATCTGGGCGCTCGCGCGCGCTCGAACCGAGCGCAAAAAAGCCGATGCTGCCAACGCCGCTAAGACGGCATTCCTCACGCGCATGAGCCACGACATCCGTACGCCGCTCAACGGTATCCTGGGCCTTATCGAGATCGAGGAATTGAAAGAAGGCGATATGCAAGTCGCCCGCGAGAGCCGTGCCAAGGCGCGCGTTGCCGCCAATCACCTGCTCTCGCTGATCAACGACATCCTCGAGATGGGCAAAATCGAAGACCGCAAGCTGACACTGGAACATGCGCCTTTTAACCTCAAAAAGCTCTGCGACGATACGCTGGTGCTGTGCAAGCTCCGCGCATCCGATAACGGCATCACAATGCAGGACAATAGCCTGACGTACGCCACGGGGCCATACATGATCGGCAGTCCCACCCATATCCGACAGGTCATGATCAACCTGTTAGACAACAGCATTAAGTACAACAAGCACGGCGGCTCCGTCACCTTTAGCTCAAAGACCAAGCCACTCGATAACGGGCGCGCGCTCTTTTGCTTTAGTGTTTCGGATACCGGCATTGGCATGGCTCCCGAGTTTTTAAAGCATATCTATGAGCCGTTCGCCCAAGAAGGTGACGATGCGCGCAGCAAGTTCCAAGGAACCGGCATGGGCATGCCAATCGTCAAGTCGCTTATTGAACTGATGGGCGGCACCATCGAAGTCACCAGCGAGCTCCATGTGGGCACTTCGTTCTACGTGGAGATTCCGCTCGATATCGACAAGAACCCCCAGCCGCGGGCAGATACGGTCGAGAGGGCGCTCGACTGCTCGCTCGCCGACATGAACGTACTGCTCGCCGAAGACAACGAATTGAATGCCGAGATTGCCCAGGCGCTGCTAGAATCCGAGGGCGTCGTGGTCACCCGCGCCGCCAACGGCAACGAAGTCGTCGATCTGTACCTGTCTCATCCCGCCGGCAGCTTCGATGCGATCCTGATGGACATTATGATGCCGGACATGGACGGCTATGAGGCAACCCGCACGATCCGTCTGAGCGAGAAGGTCGATGCAGCCGATATCCCCATCATCGCGCTCACCGCCAATGCCTTTGCCGAGGACGCCAAGGCGGCACACGACGCCGGCAAGAACGCCCATCTGTCCAAACCGCTCGACTTTAACAAGCTCAAAAACATACTCGCCCGCATCAAGAAAGACGGGTCCGTTTCGCTATAGTTTGTGCTCAACTACCACGCATGACCAGAAAGGAATCCAACGATGTTTAGGCCCCTACGTCGAAAGAAACGCGCCATCACTGACGAGGAAGCACGCGAACTGCTCGCTGCCTGCAAGCGCGGTGTCTTTGCCGTCAACGGCGACGATGGCTACCCGTACGCCATTCCCGTCAACTACTTCTTTGACACCGAGCACGACAAGATTTATTTCCATGGCGCCAAGGCTGGCCACAAGGTCGACGCACTCAAGCGCGATGACAAGGTCTGCTTTACCGTTTACGGCAACGAGTGGCACAAGAACGGTGACTGGGCTCCCTACGTTATGAGCACCGTGGTCTTTGGCCGCTGTCGCCTGGCAAATGACACCCCCGCGTTTATCGAGGATAAAGTCCGCCAGCTCGCCCTTAAGTACTACCCTTCTGCCGAGGAAGTCGAAGAGGAAATCGCCAAGGACATTAAGGGCGTCCAGCTCTACGAGATTACGATTGAGCATCTTTGCGGCAAGCAGATTCAGGAAAAGTAAGCCCCTCAGCAGGTCTCATCAATAGTAATATGGCCCGGTTCCAGCCCACCTTGGAACCGGGCCATATGCTTATGAAGCGTCGGCGGCGATGTGCGCTAGCGCCTCGACGAGCTCTTGCGAGCTCACAGGTTTGCTCAGGTGCGCGTTCATGCCCGCCTCACGCGAAAGCCTACGGTCGTCGGCAAAGGCGTTGGCACTCACGGCGATAATCGGCGTGGTCGCGGCATCCTCGCGATCGAGTGCTCGAATCTGACGCGTGGCCTCAAGGCCATCGATGCCAGGCATCATGATGTCCATCAACACCACGTCGTACTCGTGCGGTGCGCTCGCGGTAAACATCTCGACGGCAGACTCACCATCCTTAGCATGCGTCACGATGGCACCGGCACGGCTGAGCGTAAACTGCGCGATCTCGGCATTCAGATCGTTATCCTCTACGAGCAAAACGCGCAAGCCCTGGAGCGCATCGCCGTCTCCCGCATCCGCGGGAGCTGCCTGAGGAATCTCGGAGCGGTCGCACTTCTCGAACGGCAGGCGAATGGTAAACGTCGTCCCCTGCCCCAAGACACTCGTAAAGCTCATGGTTCCGCCCATAAGCTCGACCAGCTGTTTTGCGATAGGCGCGCCCAGGCCAGTTCCCGACGAAGCGCCTTCCACCTGCTGCTCCTCGCGGCAAAACGGCTCGTAGAGGTGCTTTTGGAACTCCTCGCTCATGCCAATACCGTTGTCGGCGATCGTGTATTCATAGACGGGGACGCCATCCGCTGGCTCCACCTCGCGGCACACCAGGCGGACATAGCCGCCCTGGCGGTTGTACTTGACGGCATTGCCGGCAATATTGAGCAACAAACGCTTGAGGTGCGTCACGCTCACCCGCGCATAGGGATGATTAAGCGTCTGCTGGTCGGAGATAATTGTCACCAGACGCTCCTCGGCCTGGCGCTCCAGAATATCGCGCACTTCACAGTTGAGGGCCACCAAATTTATGGGCACGAGGTTCAGGTCGACCTGCCCGCTCTCCAGGCGACTCATATCGAGCGCCTCGTTGGCAAGGTCGAGCAGCAGTCCCGATGCCGTCCAGATTTTTGAGCGGCACTCAGTCTGCTTTTGCAGATCGTCCGCATTGGCATCGCCGACCTCGACCATGCCGCGAATGCCGTTGATGGGCGTGCGCAGATCGTGGCTCATGCGACGCAGAAACTCCGTCTTTGCCGAGTTGGCAGACGAGGCCTCACGCGCCGCCTTTGCCAGCTTGTCGCCATAGTCGCGCTCCTGCTGCAGCAAGTCCGTCAAACGCCGACGATCAGCGCGGCGACGCACCATCACAACAACGGCTACAACACCGCTGTAGAGCGCCAGCACGCCGGCAGCAACAGCCGCGACGACCTCAAAGTAGCGCCGCGCCGGAGCATAGGTGTACACATAGAATTTGTGCGCTTTTCCAAATGTGCCCAAATACCACTCGCCGTCGGCGTTAATCAATTTGACCTTACCGGCCAGGCATCGATCCTTAATACCGTCGACAATGAAGACGTCCGTCGCAGGCAGATCGAATACGCCCAATACGGTGGGTTCAACGGCATTGGTCGCAACGACCTTGCCGTCGCTTTCGATCACGATATTGCCGCTATCGATGGTTTCATAGCCTTCGAGCAAACTCTGCAGTTTGAGTGTATTGCTTGCAACCGCCTTCGCGCTCTGATGCCTTACCGCGATAACGATGCCCTCGCCATCCTGCCGAGTCACGCAGCCAATGTCTGCGACCGAATCATCCGCAAGCGTGATGCGGGCGGTATAGGACTTAAGCGGATGGACCGCCACCTCCAGCACGGGTGCTTCCTTGAGATACGTAGCGAGCGACTCGTAGCCCACATCGCCCGTCGAGGACTCGGACACCAAATTGCCCGATGCGTCCGTCACGATCAGTGCGCTCACGTTGAACTGGTCGGCATATAGCTCCAGCCTTGTGTTATCCACCGAACCGTCGCGCTCCATATCGCGCGCTGCCTCTCCGGCAATCTCCATAACGCGTATCAGGTTTTTGGTCGTATAGGCGCTATTGAACGCATCGTAGGAAAGGCTCTGCGTCGCCACGTAATCGACAACGTCGGCAAAGCGCTGCTCGGCTTGGGCCGTCGTGTAACCGTAGCTCATCATGCCGGCAACAACCGAGAGCGCTATCCCCAGCAGAGCGACAAGGAGCCATGCCCCTGCCGAACGATTGCCCCGCTCCTGAGCAGCGTGGTCGGGCGCATCGATCATGACAGGCCCTCCATATTCAAAAATGGCGAAGGGTCATCAAAGTACTTTGACACCAGGCGTTCCATGGTGCCATCGGCAAGCATTTCTTGGTAGGCTTGAGTGAGCTTGACGTCGATGCCACGCGTATCGTTGATATCGAAAGCGGTGCCCAAACCGACCTCTAGCAGCGACTCATCCAAAATGCGATATGTCACACCATAGTCTTTTTCGTAGGTGAGGAACGAGGACTCATGCGCGGCGATAGCGTCGACCAGGCCCTCGACGAGCGCCGGGTTCAGGTATGAACCGTCCGAAAAGCTGTAGAGTTCCTTGATCTGCGGAACGTTTTCATTTATGCGATTGAGCAAAATGTCCTCGGGCTTGGTGGTGGACTGAACCGCCACGATCTTATCCTCAAGATCGGCAAGCGTGTAGATATCGCTCTGGGGATCGACCGCGACCACCTGGCGGCTCGCAAGGTACGGGCCGGCCCAACGATATTCGTTTTCGCGACCCGTCATACTAAAGCTGCCCATGACACAATCGAGTTTGCCGCTCGCCAGCAGCTCCTTCTTCTTTTCCCAGTCGATCAGCTGGTATTTTGGCTTGTAACCAATGCGAGCCAAAGCCTCGGTCAATATCTCGACATCCAGGCCAACGATATCGCCGTACTCGTCGGTATACACAAACGGTGGATAGAGGTCGCTTCCGACGTTGAGCGTCTTAAGGTCGTCGTCTTTGACTTGCGAGGCGTCCAGACCTTCTAATGCAGACGTCGAGGCTTCGTCATTACGCCCAGAACAGCCAGCTATCGCTACGACAAAGGCGCACGCTACCGCAAGCGCAACAAACAACGATATGGCAACCGAGCGACGGGGTCTTTTCATCGAGCTCCAGACGATCCTGTTTACAGACTGAAATGGTAGAAAATAATAGCAAACAAAACCACACGAGTGCCCAATGGTTGCAGGCGTTTTACCATGCGGGGCCTTCCAGCCGACTTGGCAGAAGGCCCCGCATGCAGTGCTCACTTACCGTGTATTAAAAACGTAGCGGTCCAGGCGGTCGCACGCCTCCCTTACGCGCGAAAGCGGCAGCGCCAGATTCACGCGAATGTGGCAGGGCCCGTGGAACGGACGGCCGTCCTGATACCCCACGCCCACGCGCGCCCCCTCGTCGAGCAACCACTGAATATCGCGACCATGCTCGCGACACCACTCGGTGCAGTCCAGAAACACCATGTACGTGCCCTGCGGACGCGAATAGGACACGCCCTCAAAATGCTCGTCCACGTAATTGCAGAAGTACTCGATATTGCCGGCAAGCACCTGATTGAGCTCGTCCACCCACTCGTAACCTTGCGGCTGGTAGGCACCGATAAGCGCATGCATAGAGAGGACGTTCATCTCGTTGTAGTGAGTCTTGTTGGACACGGCGCACACGCGGTCACGCAGCGTCCCGTTGTAGACAATGTGGTAGCTGCCGACCAGGCCCGCCAGGTTAAACGTCTTGCTCGGCGCGTAGAGGGCAACCGTGCGCATGCGGGCATCCTCGCTCACCGACTGCGTCGGGATGTGCTTGTGCCCCGGCAGGATGATATCGGACCAAATCTCGTCCGAGATCACCGCGCAATCGTGCTGGCGATAGATGTCCATGGCGCGCTCGATCTCGTCACGCTCCCATACGCGGCCGCAGGGATTGTGCGGCGAGCAGAACACCGCGGCATGAATGTGGTTTTGGGCGAGCTTGCGCTCCATGTCCTCAAAGTCCATGCGCCACACGCCCTGGTCGTCGAGCTTAAGCGGGCTGTGGACAATGCGATAGCCCGCGGCTTCGATGGACTTGGTAAAGCCGATGTAGGTGGGGCTGTGGACCAGCACCGCATCACCTGGCTGGACATACGCGCGTAGCGTCGACACGACTCCGCCCAGCACGCCGTTTTCGTAGCCGATGTGTTCCGGCTTCAGGCCGGTGACGCCGTTGTGGTCTTCCTGCCAGCGGATGATGGAATCGTAATATTCCGCAGGGGGGTCAAAATAGCCGAAGGCCGGATGCTCCACCCGTTCGATCATGGCCTGTTGAACGGTGGGAACCACGGGGAAATTCATGTCCGCGACCCACATGGGGATGCGCTGCGCCGGAGCAGGGCTCACGCCCCAGGGATCGATGTTTGCGGCAATGGAATCCGCGCCGGTGCGGTCGAGCACCGTGATAAAATCATATTTCATAGTCCCTCCTGCGGCAGCTCCGTTTTTCGGATATGCCGTTTGGTTTATCATACCGGTTAGGCAGAAATTTGTCAACTCC